>JBCDDQ010000056.1:0-19452 GCA_039180225.1 Pseudomonadota bacterium | reverse complement strand
GGTGTTCTGAGAACCGGGTTTGCTGGAGATTGACCAGGTCCGCCTGGTTATTCGCTCTCAGCATTTGAGAAGAAAACCGCTCATCTCTTGCCAGATCCGGAAGGCCCACGGCTTCGGCCACCTCCGCCCATAGCCGATCATTGCCGGCAGCAATGATGAAATGCTCATCCTTAGCCATGAAGGCCTGGTAGGGGGCGTTGCGTGGATGGGCTGAGCCCAGCGGCCGCGGCGCCGTGCCCGTGCCGAAATACTCGCTGGTCTGCAGCGCGGCCACGCCGATGAGCGATCCCAGCATGGAGCAGTCTATGTGGCCACCTTGGCCAGTCTCCCGCGCCTCCATCAACTTGGCCAGAATGGTGTAAGCCGCATAGAGCCCGGCGCAAAAATCGCCAACCGGTACGCCGCATTTTACCGGTGCGCCGCCAGGCTCGCCGGTCACGCTCATCAGACCGCTCATGCCCTGAACGGTGACGTCAAAAGCCCCCTTTTCCGCGTAGGGCCCGGTCTGGCCATACCCTGAGATTGAGCAATAAACGAGCTTGGGGTTGCCTTTGCTCAAATCCTCAAACCCAAGCCCGAGGCGGGCCAAAACACCGGGACGGAAATTCTCCACGATCACGTCGCACGCGCCGGCCAGCGTCTTCAGGCGGGCCACGCTGGCGGCGTCTTTGAGATCAAGCGCAATGCTGCGTTTGTTACGATTGAGCGACGCGAAGTTTTCGCTGAACTCCGGCGCGCCGTCCTCGGCAGCTGATAGAGGTGGCCACGACCGCATTCCATCGCCGCCGTCCGGTCGTTCCACCTTGACCACATCGGCCCCCAGATCTGCCAGCAAAGATCCGGTGAAGGGCCCCGCTGCGATTTGTCCAAACTCCAGGACCTTAATGCCGGTCAGCGGTAATTTTTGCGGCTGTGTCATCGCCCCCTCACTCATCGCTCTGCCGGTCTCAGCAGGTGTAGTTCATGCCAATACGCCCGCCATCCACATAGATGGTTTCCCCGGTGATGTAGCTTGCTTTACTGCTGGCCAGGAACGCCACCACATCCGCGATCTCGCGGGGGGTGCCCACGCGCTTCAGGGGCGTGCGCGACATCACCATGGCCATGGCTTCAGGGTTTGCGTTGACGCTCGCCATCATCTCGGTGTCGATCGAACCGGGTCCAACGGCGTTAACCCGGATGTTGTGTGGCGCAAGGGCCAGAGCAGCTGCCCTGGTGAGCTGGGCGATTCCGCCCTTGGAGGCGCAATAGGCGGCAATTTGTGGGATGGCAACCACGGCGTTGATCGACGACATGTTGACCACCGCGCCTTCAATCTGGTGGGCGATCATGGTTTTTGCGGCCCTTTGTGTGGCCAAAAACGCCCCAGTCAGGTTCACATTTAAAACCGCCTGGAACTGCTCCAGCGTGGTTTCCAGGAACGGACCGGGCCGGGCGATGCCGGCATTGTTGATGAGAATGGAAACCGGGCCAATCTCCGCATCGATTTGATCGAATAGTGCGGTGATCTCCTCCGGTTCGCCCATATCGCACGCAATGGCCACGGCATCGGCCCCGAGCTTGCCTGCGGCCTTGCGGGCACCGGCTTCATCAATATCGGACACAATGATCCGAGCGCCCGACTCTGCAATTGCCTCAGCGCAGGCAAAGCCTATTCCCCTGGCAGCGCCCGTGATCAGGGCAACAGGTGTTCTGCTCATTTTGGTCTCCGCAACAAATTGGCCTCAAAAGAGGAGTTAACCCAAGGCCAACGGTCAAACAAGGTGTGCTGTGGTCATGAATACGGCGCTAGCTTGTCACGGCGCTGACATGGTAATGCCTTCATCGCCGACTATCTCGAATCTTCTTACCGTGAAATCATAAACGTGTGAGTTTTCACCGCCGAGTGGCGAGTCGGCCGGTGGTTTGCCAAGTGCGGGAGCGGAACGGATGAGGAAGGGGATCATTCTTGCTGGGGGAACGGGCTCCAGATTGTTTCCCGTGACCTTAGGTGTCTCCAAGCAATTGCTGCCGGTTTACGACAAGCCCATGATCTACTACTCGCTCAGCGTTCTGCTGATGAGCGGGATCCGCGAAATTCTTTTGATTTCAACGCCTGGCGACATCGCCAGCTATGAGCGCTTGTTGGGCGATGGATCGGCCTATGGCATTGAAATCCAGTATGCAGTGCAGGCAGAACCAAAGGGGCTTGCCGAAGCATTCATCATCGGTGCGGATTTTGTCGGCTCAAACCCGTCCACACTCATTTTGGGCGACAATATCTTTTATGGCGCCGGCCTTATCCAGCTCTGCACGTCCGCCGCACAGCAGCCGAGCGGGGCCACCGTCTTTGGCTACCATGTGCTTGATCCGGAACGCTACGGCGTGGTTGAGTTCGATCACGAAACTCAGATGGTCAAGTCTATTGAGGAAAAGCCAAAGGTGCCTAAGTCAGACTGGGCCGTTACCGGGCTCTATTATTATGACGAGCAGGTGGTGGATATTGCGCGTTCCATCAAGCCGTCGGACCGGGGCGAGCTGGAGATTACCGATGTGAACGCGGCCTATCTGGAACGCGAACAGCTCAGAGTGCAAAAGCTGGGACGCGGCTTTGCCTGGTTCGATACGGGCACCCATGACAGCCTGCAGGATGCAGCTGCGTTTGTGAGGACCATCGAAACCCGTCAGGACATTAAGATCTGCTGCCCCGAAGAGATTGCCTTCGACAATGGTTACATCACGGCCGATCAGGTGCTTGCCCGTGCCAACGAACTGGGCGTCAGCACCTATTCCGATTATTTGCGCCGTCTGGTTGAAGGGGTGGCACGATGAGCTTGACGGTGCGCGAGCTCGATATTCCGGGCGTGCTTGAGATCACGCCGCAGAAGTTTGGCGACGAGCGCGGCTTCTTCTCAGAAACCTATAATGCACAACGCTATGCTGACGCGGGGGTGGATACGGCCTGGGTGCAGGACAACCACTCCTTGTCCGCCTCAGCTGGAGTGCTGCGGGGCCTGCACTATCAGCTGCCGCCCCGTGCGCAGGACAAGCTTGTGCGCGTTGTGCGCGGGCGGGCGTTTGATGTTGTGGCTGACATCCGGCGCTCTTCACCCACCTACGGGAAGTGGGTTGGTGTCGAACTGTCAGTTGAAAAATGGAACCAGCTTTTTGTGCCCAAGGGGTTTGCGCACGGCTTCTTGACCCTCGAGCCGAACACGGAGCTTTTGTACAAGGTGTCTGATTTTTATAGCCCGGAGTGTGATCGTTCTATCCGATTTGATGATCGGGACTTGGACATTGAGTGGCCGATTGATGGTGACGGACCGATCTTGTCGGACAAGGACGACCAGGCGCCGCCCCTGAAAGCGGCAGATCTGCCGGCAGAATGGTGAGGGTGAAATGCGGGTGCTTGTGACGGGGGGAGCGGGGTTCATCGGATCGGCCGTATGCCGGCATCTGGTTCGCTGCGGTGAGCATGTGGTCAATCTGGACAAGCTCACTTACGCGGGCAATCTCTCCTCGTTGGCGTCGATCGAGGGTGCCGCCAATTACCGTTTTGTGAAGGGGGATGTGTGCGACGGTGCCTTGGTGCTCAGCCTTATGCATGAGGAGCGCATAGATGCTGTCATGCACCTGGCGGCGGAAAGCCATGTGGACCGGTCCATCGACGGGCCGGCATCTTTCGTTGAGACCAATGTGGTGGGGACGTTCCGCATGCTGGAGAGTGCGCTCGCCTATTGGAGCGCGCTTCCAAGCAGCGATCAAGAAGCGTTCAGATTTCACCACGTCTCCACGGATGAAGTGTTTGGCGATCTGCCGTTCGACAGCGGCATCTTTACCGAAGATACGCCCTATGCGCCGTCTTCGCCGTACTCCGCCTCCAAAGCGTCATCGGACCATTTTGTGCGGGCTTGGCACGACACCTATGGTTTGCCGGTTGTGCTCTCCAACTGTTCCAACAATTATGGGCCGTTCCATTTCCCAGAGAAGCTTATCCCCTTGATGATCCTCAACGGTTTGGAGGGGCTGCCTTTACCAGTCTACGGCACGGGCGCAAACGTGCGCGACTGGCTCTACGTGGAAGACCATGCCGAAGCGTTACATAAGATTATCCGAGAGGGCGAACCTGGTCAGTCTTACAATGTGGGCGGCAATGCGGAGCGCACCAACCTGGAGGTTGTGGAAGCGCTCTGCGATTGCTTGGATGAGCTGCGCCCTTTGGCCAGCGGGACCTCACGCCGCGAGCTGATCACTTTCGTAACCGACCGGCCGGGCCACGACCGGCGTTATGCTATTGACTGCTCGAAGATCAAGGACCGCTTAAACTGGGAGCCGTCAATTGGCTTTGAAGATGGGCTGCGGCGCACCGTGCAATGGTACTTGGACAACAAACACTGGTGGGGCCCTTTGCGCAGCTCCAAGTACGCTGGCGAACGGCTCGGGGTGGGAGCTGGCGAGTGATCAGAGCCGTTGTCACCGGATCGCGCGGCCAGGTGGCGCGGGCGCTTGCTTCGCGCACCCAACAGCGCGCTGACGTGGATCTGAGGTACCTTGCACGCCCGGATTTTGATCTTCTTGAGCCAGAGCTTATGGCGCGTCAGATCGTCAAACACCGACCAGACGTGATCTTGAGTGTTGCAGCCCATACGGCGGTGGACGAGGCTGAAGACGAGCCGGATCGGGCGATGGCGATTAACGGTCACGCACCAGGCGTGTTGGCAGAAGCGGCGGCCGGGCTGGGCATTCCGATTGTGCATCTCTCAACCGACTATGTGTTTGCCGGCAACGGGCCGGACGCTTACGTGGAATCTGATGCGCCGGGACCGGTTACCGAATATGGCCGCTCGAAGCTGGCCGGCGAGCGGGCCATCGTGGCGGCCACACCCCGGCACGTTATTCTTCGCACCGCTTGGGTTTACGGGGCCACGGGCAAGAATTTTGCCAAGACCATGCTGGCCTTGGCGGAGACACGTGATGAGCTGACTGTGGTCAGCGATCAAGTGGGCAATCCCACAAGCGCCGAAGACATTGCGGACGGCCTGCTTCATGTGGTGAAGGTGCTGCAGCCGGATGCGGAGCACGAAGGCCTGTTTGGCACCTATCATATGGCTGGCGCGCAAGAGGCCAGCTGGTGTGAATTTGCACAAGCGATCTTCCGCCAGAGTGCTGCCCTTGGCGGCCCAAACGCGTCGGTCGTCCCGGTGGACAGTTCCGCATTTCCAACTAAAGCAAGCCGGCCGGCGAACTCGAGGCTTAACTGCGCGAAGTTTGCAAAAGCGTTTGGCCACGCGTTGCCCGGCTATGATCAGGCTCTGCCTCACGTCATTGGCGCGCTGCTTGCCGGGCAGTGAAGGCGCCAGTGCAAGAATCGCCCACAAGCTGCCATACAGATGCGGGAGCATTAGCGCTAGGAGTGCCGCTAAAACCGGGCGCCATTCCATATTCGAATAGGTCAGTGGGAAACCTTCCGGAACCATGCCAGTAAAATCCGCGAAGAAGAAACCAGACCGTGTGTGCATTCTGGTTTTGGGTATGCACCGGTCGGGCACTTCGGCAATAACCGGTGTGCTCGGCCTTGCAGGCGCAAAGCTGCCTGAAGAGTTGATGGAGGCAACTGAGGCGAACCAAACCGGGTACTGGGAATCCAGAGTGTTGCAACAGCGGCTGGATGACTTTCTAACCGACTGGGACAGTGCCTGGTATGATTGGCGGCCATTTGACACAAACACGCTTTCTGCCTCCAAGAAGAAATCATTCAAATCTGTGATCGGCAAGATCATTGCCGCAGATTATGGTGATGCTCCGTTGATCGTCATTAAGGATCCGCGCATTTGCCGCTTCGCGCCGCTCTTCATTGAGCTTCTGGAAGAGCAAGGTTTCGACGTCAGGGTCGTGGTGCCTTTGCGCCATCCTTTAGAGGTCTGCGACAGTCTGATGAGACGGGATGGTTTCTTGCATTCAAGGTCCGCTCTTTTGTGGTTGAGGCATGTGCTGGATGCTGAACGTTTTAGCCGCGGGCGTCCCAGACATCTGCAACTCTATCATGATCTTTTGACCGCTCCACACCGGTCATTGGCCAGGATCACCGAGGCGCTTGACGTTGCCTGGCCGCTGCATTGTGCGGATGAACTGAAGGTTAAGGTGAGCAAGTTTCTCACCGCAGATTTGCGCCACCACAAACGCCATCTCAAAGATCTGGAGCTTGAGCCTTCCCTGGGAGACTGGCTTCGGCAGTGCTATCGCGCGCTGCTATTGCTGGCGGACAAGCCGAGATCAAAAACCGCCTTGAAGCAGCTTGACCTTGTGCGTGAGGCGTTTGAGGCTGCGGCGCCCATGATTTTCCGCGTTCAGTCAGATGAGCAAGAAAAGGCCGCCGGGATAACGTCCGATCTGGTCAGGTTGAGGGTGGCTCAAGGCTTGGCTGCAGACCGCGAGAGGCTTCTGAACGCAGAAGTGACCCGGATGCAAGGGCAGTTGGAAGAGATGCAGGAGGATCTTGGTCGCAAGCAAACAGACTGCGCCGCCCAGTCTGCCTTGGCCACCCAGCGCCAGAACCAGAACGAGATGCTTGCCAATCAGCTTCAAGAGCAGCGCGCGGAACTCACCCGGTTGGACGGGCAGATGAAGGACGCGCGCGCGCACTACGAAGCTCAGTCTGCAGGGTTGAAGACGTCTGTGGAAGAGTGGCGTGAGAAGTCCAGGGATCTCGGCGAACAGCTCGAAGAACTCGACCGCGCAAACAACCGCCACAAGAGCCTTCTGTCGCTGGCACAGAAGAGGGCTGATGCGCTTGATGAAACACCGGTCAGGCGGTTGGTAAAGCCGGTCCAGGAGCTCATTGCGCGCCAGATCAAAAAGCAACCGGGAGGCAGGAGCCGCGCGCAGCATGAGAAAATCCGCAGGCAAATCGCAGGGTCCGGGTTCTTCGATGAAGACTATTATCTGAAGCACAATCCGGATGTTGAAGCGGCGGGCGTCGATGCGCTGGATCACTATATAGATCATGGCGGGATAGAAGGGCGGGCCGCTTCGGCCTCTTTTGATTCCGGGCACTACTTGAACGTAAACCCCGCTGTCCGCGAGGCGGGGATGAACGCCTTGATCCACTATCTCAGATTCGGCGCTGAGGAAGGGCGGGAGGCCTATAAGGTTACGGCCCGTGAAAACACCTACGCCCACTGGATCAGTAAGTTCGATTATCATTCCAATCGTGATCGGGCGGCTCTCACTCAGCAGATTGATGAACTGGCCGATCGTCCGCTGATCAGTGTCGTGATGCCTGTCTACAACACGCCTCTGGCCTTGCTGGAGGAGGCTATCGGCTCCGTCGTCGATCAGATCTATCCCA
Organism: Pseudomonadota bacterium; assembly: GCA_039180225.1. Lineage (GTDB taxonomy): Bacteria > Pseudomonadota > Alphaproteobacteria > Rhizobiales > CAJQND01 > JAAEUE01. The sequence continues at coordinate 12,125 of JBCDDQ010000056.1, read as the reverse complement.
ATTGGGAGCTGTGCATTGCCGATGATTGTTCCAGCGACCCTGAGGTGCGCAATGTGCTGTCCAGCTGGGCGGAGCGGGAGCCTCGCATCAAGCTGGTGTTCCGCGAGGAGAACGGACACATCTGCCATGCGACGAACTCCGCTTTTGCGTTGACCAAGGGCGCATGGGTTGCGCTTCTCGATCATGACGATGTGTTGCGCGAACATGCTCTGGCGGAGGTGGCGTTGGAGATCAGCCAGCACCCGGATGCCCAGTTGTTCTATTCAGATGAAGATAAGCTCGATGAAAACGGAAACCGGTATGATCCCTATTTCAAGCCAGCCTTTTCCAGAGAGTTGTTCCGCTCACAAAACTATCTCAACCACCTAACCGTTCACAAAGCCGACAACATCCGCCGCGTGGGTGGCTGGCGTCCCGGCTATGAGGGAAGTCAGGATTACGATCTTAATTTGCGGATCTTCGAGCAAATCGGGGAGCAAGCGATCCGGCATATCCCGAAGGTCCTGTATCATTGGCGGGCCGCGGAAGGGTCCACGGCGCGCACGGGCGAAGAAAAGACCTATGCGTTCGATGCCGGCTTGAAGGCTTTGGAAGATCATGTTGAACGCACGGGGCTTGATGCCTTGGTTATGCCGGTTCCCGAGACGCCGTTTTACCGTCTCAAACTGGCAATTCCCGAACCGGCGCCTCTGGTCAGTTTGATCATTCCCACCCGGGATGGTCTTGAGCTTCTGCGCGGGTGTGTGCAGTCAATCCATACGCGCACAACGTATGCCAACTATGAGATCATCGTTGTCGACAATGGCTCAACCGATATCGGCACGCTGGACTATATGGACGAGATCGCTCAGCGCCCCAACGTGCGGGTCCTGAAATATGACAATCCCTTCAATTATTCGGCGATCAACAATTTCGCGGTGGCTGAGGCGCGCGGGTCTGTTGTGGGATTGATCAACAATGACATAGAGGTGATCTCTCCAGACTGGCTGGACGAAATGGTGTCTTGGACCGTACAGCCCGAGATTGGTTGTGTGGGCGCCAAGCTGTTCTATGCCAACGATACGCTTCAGCACGCCGGTGTGGTCTTGGGGCTGGGCGGGGTGGCCGGCCATTCCCACAAGCACTTCCCGAGGAACCACGCCGGCTACTTCTTCCGTCTCCAGGTGTTGCAGAACTACTCAGCGGTAACGGCTGCATGTCTGCTGGTGAGGAAAGAGGTGTATGACGAAGTGGGGGGGCTCAACGCTGATGACCTTACGGTCGCGTTCAATGATGTGGACTTTTGCCTGAAAGTGCGTGAGACCGGTTACAGTAATGTGTGGAGCCCGTTTGCCGAGCTCTATCATCTGGAGAGTATTTCGCGGGGCACAGACGAAAGTCCGGAGCGCATTGAGCGCTTTGAAAAGGAAATCAATTACATGAAATCCAGATGGGGCGACCAGTTGCACTCAGACCCGTACTATTCTCCGCATCTCTCCACCGACCGGGAAGATTTCAGCTTCAAGTGTTGACAATGAGTGCCTACAAAATCTTCTTCCTCCACATCCCCAAGACCGCCGGGACGGCCCTCAGTAGAGTGTTTCGGGCTGCTGTTCCCATAGACCGGTACTTCGAGCATATGGAAAGCAGGGTGCCGCTCTTCCATGAGGTTATTGCGGATGATGAGCCGTTCTTTGTGTCCGGCCACTTCACCTATGAGGTCGCTCAAGGGTTGATTTTAAGGCAGGATGTGTATGCGCTGACCGTGTTGCGAGACCCGGTTCAGCAGTTGGAATCGCACATCAAGTGGGTGAAGGCCTACGGCAACCCGGAGGATCCGGAGAGGTTAGAGCTCATTCCTCCTCCGATCGCGAAGTTGGCGCTCCAATTGTGGGAAAGCGACTTGAACGATGTGAGTGATTTAGAGAAGGTTCTTGAGAGCCCTTTGGGTCATCAACTGTTCGACAACCTACACGTCCGTTACCTCACAAGCGCTAAGGTGTCGAAGGTGGGCCGCACCGAAGCTGAACTGGCGTGTGAGCATATCAAAACCCTCGATCTCTTCTTTGTGGTGGACGATTTGCCCGCAGCAATGGAGCGGCTCAAGGCGCGGTTTTCAGACATCTGCGAACTTGAGAACGTAAACCCGTCCATGATCGACGAGAACGTCCAGCCGGAGAACAAGACGGTCATGGAGTATCTACTCGAGAAAACCAAGTTCGACCAACTTCTGTTCGACAGAGCCAAGGAAGAATCCAGGTTGAGGTTCTTTGACCGCAGGGGTGCCTGACAGTTCGCCAGCGCAGATTTCAACTTATGCTTTCTGCTTCTCCAAGATCGCAACGGTTTGGCCAATGTGCAGGGGGCCACTGTCGATATATTCCACAATGCGCGCATCCAGGAGACTTGCCCACGCGGCGATCTCAGGTCTTTCCAGAAAGGCCGTGATGGGCTTCTTCTGGTCAGACTTCACATTCTGAACAGCTTGCTCAAACGCCCTTTTGTGCCGCAGGTCAGTCATTTCCAGAAAGGAGAAAACCAGCCGGCCACCAGGCTTCAGAGTGCGAAAGAACTCCTCCATGTAGATGAATGAATGCACCTGAACCAAATGGGTGAACACGCTGAAGCAGAACACTATGTCGAAGGTGTTGTCCTTGGCCGGGATTGTCAGGCCCAGGCTCTTCTCGAACGTGAACGTCGCGGGGGTTTTGTTGTCCGCATAGTCGAGAAGCTCTTGGACAAGGTCGATGCCCAGATAGGACTTCAGCTTCGCGCTCTTGGCGATCTGGGTTGAGAGCCGGCCGCTGCCACAGCCGAAATCAAGCACGCTCATGCCATTTTTCAACCCGGCATGTACGGCAACATTGAGCAGGTTCTTGCCCATCACCTCGTAGTGGCCACCCACCGCCAGTGACATGGCTTCATCGAGATCATGCGCCTTCATCAGTTGCGCAACGTGCTGCTCATACTCTTCTACGAAATAGTATTTTTGATCCATCCACCGCGTTTCCCAAATTGGTCGCCCCCCGGCCCCAATCCTGACCGGCCCGATAAACAATTCCTCTCACGTCATGTTCTGATTTGGGAGGTGCGTCAACACCTGTTGGGTGTACCGATCAAAGTTAAGGGACGCTGATGCGCCCCTTAGACAAAGTCAAACTCTGATGCGGTCAAGCTGGCCGTTGAAACACCGGCCAAGGTGATTGTGTTGGCTCCATCGGTGATAACGGCATAACCGTTCGTGCCGGTAGACAAGTGATTTGCCTGCAGATCGGCGAAGCTGGTGATTGCGGTGACATTTGTCAGGTCTATGACCTCTGCGGGATCTAACGTGCTGAAGTCCCTGATCACATCGTCCCCAAAGCTGTCCTCGAAGGCGAAAATGTCGGATCCTCCGCCACCGATGAGGGTGTCATCTCCTGCGCCGCCATTTAGCGTGTCATTGCCGCTGCCGCCGGCAAGCACGTCGTCGCCGCCATTGCCCTGCAAGATGTCGTTGCCGCCCCGGCCGACCAGCAGCTCGGCCAGATGATTGCCGTTCAACGTGTTGTTGTTGGCGTTGCCGTTCTGGCCGGTTTTGATGGTATCAAGCCCTGCCCGTAACTCCGTGGATCGGCCTTCTCCGTGACCGTGGGCGACATAGTGCCAGGCGCCCGAGTTGGCATTGACGCCAAACGCGTTAATCAGGTCTGTGTAGGAGGCGATGTAGTTCAGGCTCTCAAAGCTGGAGACACGGCCTTCATTGAAGCCGAAAGCAAGGAAGTGATCCAGTCCACCTTGGCCATTTGCGCCGTAATGGTTGATCAGGTCGCTGTAGGACGCGATGTATTCCAGAGGCTTAAAGGCGGACGTGCTGCGGCCTTCGTTATAGCCATGTTGCAGATAGTGCGCGGTGGCGGCCTCCAGGTTGTTGCCATATGCCGCGCGCAAATCGGTATAGGCCCCCAAGTATAAGCGGGCATCGAATGTCGCTGTGCGGCCTTCATTGAAGCCAAAATTGATGTAGTGGTTAAACCCAGCCTGAGCGTTGTTGCCAAACGCCTGCACAAGGTCGCCGTATGACGCGATGTATCTGAGCGCTTCAAACTGGCTGACGGATGCGGCGGACACACTCTGATCGGTAAATTGAATGGTCTCAACACTGGACAGCCGGTCCCGCCCGTCAGAGCCGTTCGTCAGAACAGCAGTCACGCCATTGAACTGGCTGAGCGTGTAATTTGCTCTGGCGCTGCTGTAGAGCGCGGTGTCCTGCCCGCCGCCACCGATCAGCGTGTCATTGCCTTCGGCACCTTCCAGTGTGTCATTCCCGCCATTGCCGACCAACTGGTTCGCCAACTGGTTGCCGGTGATCGTGTCGTTCTGATTGCCGCCCACGGCATTTTCAATCCAAGCTCCATAGGCGATTGCAATGTTGTTCGTCATGTCCGCAGCGTCGGAATAGCTGCCCGGCGCCAGGTTGATCACGGCACGGGAGGAAAAGCCTGAAAGATCCAGCGTGTCATTCCCGGCTGCATCCCAAATGGTCAGGACCGGGGTGCTGTTCTGCGTAAAGTCGAAGATCTCGTGATTGGTATTGGAGTTGAATCCATAAACTGTGTCGCCGGTTCGGGTCGTCATGTCTGCGCCGTACTTCGCCTGAATGGCCAACACGTCATGCAACATGGGGGTCTGGGCGTGGGTGTAACCGCTGGAGCTGAGCCAATCTGCACCGGTGTTCGATGCGCTGAAGTACGACATGATGGTGTACATGTGCGTATCTTGCGCGTGAGAACCGTCCACCTCGTAGGTGGGCGAACCACCATTGTAGTTGCCCGCGTGGTCAAGGCCGAGGGTGTGACCGATCTCATGGGCGATTGTCAGAAAGCCGTATGACCCCGTGGTCGGGTTTTGCAGAGAGCTCGAATTGGTGTTCAGCCAGGCATCTCCGCTCACCGAACCGCCCGTGGGGTACCAGGCGTGCGCATAAGAAATATCAGTTGTTGTGTTCGAGATCGTCAGGTCTGCTGTATTGGGATTTGAGATTTCCACGAAGCTCGGCGAAATCAGATCATCCCAAAGGCTGTAAACCAGCCGCGCCTGATCCTGTTGGAAGCTGCTGAGCTGGGAATGACCAGCCGCCTCGCCCAAGGGAAAGAAGTTTCCATTGGCCGGAAACGCGAATTCGATGACGTTGCCGTTGACCTTGTAGGGCGACTGAAGCTGGTTAATGACCTGTGAAGTGGACCAGACGGTTTTGCCGGTGCTCACCGGCACCTCACCCGGATCAGCCGCTTGCTGGCTTTCCCAGAATTCCTCGGCTTTTTGAAGACAAACATGGCACATTGGGGATCCTCACCACTTTCGTACACATTGATCCTGTGCCCCCAACGGGCCAGTGCCCGCGAAACTAGCGGAAGGGTCCTATTTCCAGCTTTATCCGATTGGTAAAACTTGAATTAATTGCCACCCATCGTCTGATTTGCGTGCTTAGCTCATCCACCCTGAAGGCTTGCTACCAGCTGACCTCGCCATTCTGGTGGCAGAAATTCGGTGATGTCTTGATGTTCTCGCGTCGAACTCATGCGCGGCTTGTGGATTGCGGCAGGCTTTGCGCGGCGGCGCTGAGAAAATGCCCTATAGTCGCTCTGCTCTGGCTCAGTTCTGAAGGGTGGCGCTCATGCACAGCGATGACGACCTTGTGGCCGAAATGGAGAAGATGGGGCCTTGGCACCACCGCATTGAAATGCGCGAAAACATATTCACGGGCTCAAGCGTTCAGGAAGATCCGACCGGCAGTCCGGTAACCTACATCGACACGGCACAGTCGTTTGAGACGTCGGTCGCCCATGTGCTGCCCCGTGGAATGGAGGGACGCTCGTTCTTGGACTGCGCCTGCAATTGCGGAGGATACAGCTTCGCGGCCAAGGATAGAGGTGCCTCTAAGGTCTATGGTTTTGACATCCGGGATCATTGGATTGACCAGGCCAGGTTCGTTCAAGATCACCGTGAGGCCGACAGCTCGGGCATGCTGTTCGAGACAGCCGATCTGTTGGATCTGCGCGACCGGGACGAGAAGTTTGATGTGACGTGGTTCAGCGGCATCTTCTATCACCTGCATGACCCTGTGGCCGCTTTGAAACTTGCTGCCGACAACACGAATGAGCTCCTCTTTCTCAATACGGCCTGCATGCGTCAAGACGAGGGGGGCGAAACCCAGCCTGGGTTGGTTTACAAGCTCGAAGGCACCGAACAATTGATGTCGGGCGTCTATCGCCTGAGTTGGCTGCCCACCGGCCCGAAGGTTCTCAGCGGAATTCTCGCCTGGCTCGGTTTTCCAGAAACCAGGGTGTACCATTGGGTCGAACGTCCGGGCGAAAACAGCCAGGGCCGGCCGTTCCATGCCCGGATTGCCCTGGTAGGTGCTCGGGAAACCGGCCGGCTCGAAGATGTTCCGACCCTGCGGGCCCCGCTTATGCGCCCTGAAAAAGCCGGTTCGTAGCGAGTACGTCGTTAAGCTGAGGGCTCTTCCGGCTCTGCGGTCCATTTTCCGCGGAAGTGGGTGTAGAGCTTGATTTCGTCGTTCAAGATTTGGCGCAGTTGCGGGCCAAATTGCTCTAAAGCGTGCTCCATCCGGTCCTTGTTGAGGTTCTGGTTTTCGCGCAATTCCCGTGGAACGGGGCACGCCAGGGCGCCATAAAGGTAGGCTTGGCAAATTGCGAAGGTCTCTGTCAGGCCCACATAGGCAAATTCGCGCTCCATCGTTTCTATCGTCTCGGACACTGTGGCGTCTTCATCAGGCTTCAGGTAGGCCAACTGCTTGTTCATTTGACCCGGCGTTGCCATGTAGTGCTCAAACGTCGGATAGCGCTCAAGCACCGTTGCGTGTTGAGGGTGCGCTTCTGAGATTGAGTAAAAGTAATCGGAAAGCGTGCGTGTGACCGGATCTCTTAAATGGGTCATGAGAGTGAGGTCGGGCAGCAGGGCCCCCAATGACGCGAGAAGCTCCCTGTACCGGAAGTGGCCGGAGAGCATGTAACGCGGCGTGGTCTTGAGAGATGTGCGAAGTTCTGCAAGCCGGGCTTGGAAAAACCCGTAATAGTCGTCAACCTCGCCGTCCGGGTGTACGCCGATGATACGGTAGTGGTGCACGATCTGCCGTCTGAAGCTGATGCCAGCCGTTTTCGGAATGTGAATGTAGACAAGCTGGTTCTTGTTGCTGATCGATTTCATGTGACCATGCCTTGAAACTGAGCCGAGCACAGGGCAATCGACAGCATGGGCGATTCGGGTCATGGTTGGATACATCCAATTTGGGTGACCTGTGTGTTCGAGATGGGCATAAGCTTGTGAGAACCCGTGAATCCGGTGGACGCCCTGTCCTGGCCTTATTACTTTTGAAAATCTGTTTTGATCAGTGATCTGATTCGGCTTGGCGGCCTGGATGGCGCGTAGGTCCACCGCACCGCCAGCCCAGGCGTGCGGCGGTCAAACCATGAGCGAGATTCTTGTTTTCGGCGGTGCTGGCTACATTGGAAGCCATACCTGCAAGGCGCTTGCCGAGGCGGGGTTTCAGCCCGTTGTGTTCGATAATCTGAGCGAAGGACACCGCGAGTTCGTCCGCTGGGGTGAGCTGATGGAGGCCGACATACGCGATCGGGAAGCGGTCAAGGCTGCGTATGAGAGGTGCCGACCGGTTGCGGCGATCCACTTTGCTGCTCTTGCGTATGTGGGCCAGTCCGTTCGTGATCCCGAAAAGTACTATCAAAACAACGTTTCTGGCTCTCTGCACATCATTGAGGCGGCGCGCCAAGCCGGGAACGTGCCGCTGATCTTTTCTTCCTCGTGTGCCACTTATGGGCTCCCCGACACGCTGCCGATTACTGAAGACACGGTTCAGAAGCCGATCAGTCCCTACGGTCGTTCAAAGTTCATGGTGGAGCAAATTCTTAGCGACTATGAGGTAGCCTATGGCTTTCCGTCCGTGTGTTTGCGCTACTTCAATGCGGGCGGCAGTGACCTTGAGGGGGAGCTGGGAGAATGGCATCGGGAGGAAACACACGTCATTCCTCGGGCGATCCTGGCGGCGCTAAATCGAATCGATGATTTCATGATCTACGGGGATGATCATGACACGCCAGATGGTTCGCAGATCCGGGACTTCGTGCACGTGGCCGACCTGGCAAACGCGCATGTCCGGGCCACCAGCTATCTCTTGCAGGGCGGCGCGAGTGCATGTTTCAACATAGGCTCTGGGCGGGGCGTTTCGGTGTTTGAAGTGATTGCGGCGCTTTCGCGTATCACCGGCCTGATGGTTCCCAGTAACATCGGTAAACGCCGCCGCGGCGATCCTCCTGTGTTGGTGGCTGATCCAGCCAAAGCAACGGCAGAGCTTGATTTCCAGGTTCAGCATTCCGGTTTGGAAACCATCTTGCGCACAGCTTTCGATTGGCATCAACGTCATCCTTTGCCGAAGAGCTTGGCCGGATGATGGATCTCCTGGTTGAGCAATATCCCGAGTTCTTCGATCTGGAGTTCGTCCGGCAAAACTATCCGGACGCGAATACATCATCCGATGGCCAGCTCCTCGCCGACCTCGTGGATCACCAGAACACACAGCCCTTCAGGCCGAATCCTATCTTTGATTGCCGGTATTACAAAGAAAAGGCATTGCCGGCCCGGTTGAGTGATGCCTGCAATCCGATCGTTCACTTCTTGGAGCAGGGAGACTTCGAAGGCCTGCAGCCCAATCTGTTCTTTTGCCCGACATACTACCGGCGGAACAACGCAGACGCGCGCGCTCCAGGCATCAATTCTGTTGTGCATGCCTTGGTGAATGGGCTCTCATCGCTCACCACTCCCCACTTACTGGTTGATGTTGAGCACATCAGTTCCCAATTGTCCGATGTGGAAGTGGAGACGGTTGCACGCGAACTGTTCCTCGGCGTGCTCGGGCGAGTGGATCCACATCCGCTCCTTTCTATTGAGTGTCTTGAGCAGAGCACGGGGCGATCGTTTCAGAATGTGGCGGAGGCACTGGCCTTCTATCTGAAACATCCGGGCGAGCCTCAAACTCATCCGCTTCTGGAGCCGCCTTATCTTCGGGCTCAATTGGGCACTGCCGACGCTACTCGCAAAACCCTGGTGCACTATCTGGAATCTCACGGGTCGCATGATCCGCATCCACTTTTTGATAGTGCCTATTACCGAGCCCAAGTCTTCAGTCACAGGGGCGGCATCTCGGGTGCGCCACTGCTGCACTTTGTGAAGCAAGGCGCCCGGTCGCAGCTCAGCCCGTCCCCTTACTTCGATCTGTCTTTCTATCGCCGGGTCTCTGATTGCCATGATGATGCGTTCAAGCACTATCTGCTCAGGGGTGGCTTCAGGCACCACCCTCCGCACCCGTTGATCGATTTGGACGATCACCATGCGGCCAAAGCATCCGGTCTCGCGCGCAGCGAAATCCCCGCCGTGGATGTCGCTTTGCGGGCGAGGAACGGCGAGGGACTTGCCATCAACCTTGTGGATTCTGTCTTCCTGGAAGAACAAACAGCGCCTGACATGAAGCGTTCGGTGCGGCCAGTGGAGGCTTACTTCTCAGAGGGTCTTTCTGCCGGGGCATTGCCGAGCGCGATGTTCTCGCTGGCCTACATGTTGCGGTCATTGTCGCTGGACGGTGCTTACTCCGATGGCACGCTTGAGCGCTATTTCGCATCTGGACTGCATAAACGGGCGCGCATCCTGTTTGCCCTTCCCGACCTTGAGACCACCGCCGAAAACTCCACCTTGCTTGAGCTGTTGCGCGTGTTTAGCCAGTTGCCCGGCGTTGAGACGATCACCCTGTCCGAACGCCCCGGGGAGCTTGAGCGGGACTTTCAGGCCTATTCCCACGTTCAGACATTGGAGGAAGATCTGCTATCTGAGTGTTCTGAACATGAGCCTCTGGACCAGAAGATCGATGCGTTCCTGAGTGTTTTAGGTGCGAACGGGCCGGCGATTGCCATTTGTGACCAGCCCGAACGATCAGAAATCTTCAGCGCTTTGTCTGCCCGTGGGATCCCGGTCATTTCGATTATTGGGAAGTTAGGTGAGAGTTTGCTACCTGATCGACTGCCGGCCATCGTCAAGTGCTCCTCCGCACTTTTGTTCCATTCTCCCGCCGGCCTGGAAAACGTACGGTTAGATGGTGTTCTGAAGCTTCCGCGGGACGGGAGTGCCTGTGTTCAGTTTATTGAGGAACGGTCCGGGCGCCTACCGGACCGATCTGGCGCGCGCTTGCGCATGGGTGTGCCGGAGTACGCAAAGGTGGTGCTGGGCGGAGGCGGTTTAACACTGGAGGCAGGCCTTGAAGAGTTCGTCAGTATCGCGCGGCGTTACCTTCAGCAAGACGATCACGCCGAAGACCACTACTTCGTTTGGGTCGGTGAAGGGCCCACCCATCCCCATTCACTCCATTTCTATGTGTCGCTTCACAACACGCTTGCCGAGTTAGATCATCGGATCCTGTTTGCTCCCACAGATCTGGACGTGCGGAGCCTTTGTGAGGCAGCGGACGTGGTTTTACAGCCAGCTTCGCCCGATCCTGCCGTGCCGTTTGTGTTGGAGGCCATGGCTGCAGGGTGTCCTATGGTTATCAGTTTTGCTGCTGGCGCGTTCGATCAATTGTTCGATCCCGAGTTCTGTGTCTCATACGGCGACTGTGACCTGGACGCTGCGTGCGAGGCTTTGCGCGCTCTGATGCGAGATGGGGCGCTGTATCGTCGCAAGTCTGCGGCAGCTGGTTTGAAGATGACAGAGCAGTGGAGTTTTGCTGCCTTGGTGAACCGGCTTATCGAAACGGTAAACCGGCATGCCGGCAAGCTCATAAAGTTGCCCGCGTATCAGCCGGCGGCGTCTCGCAAGTGGAACATCTATATGCGCGGCCGCGCCGGGGAATTCGCTGTTTTGAGAGCACTCCAAGCACATCTTAGCATAGCGGACTGGAAACTGATTTGCGTCGGCGGTCGGCTGGAACCTGATATCGACGGTGTGATTGCTGCAGCCGCCGCGGAGGATCACGCCGTTTACCAGGCTGCGGATGACGAGAAGGTCTCGCTTGAAACCACGTTGAAAGCGGCGATCTTTGATCATTCCGCTCCTAAATCGGTGTTTTTGGATCTGCAAGATGCGCTAACCGAGTGCGCGCTGCACCGCTGTACAGGTCAACGCCTTCTTCTGTTGACAAGCCAAGCTGACATTACCGGAAAGCTCTACGACCTGGGGCTGATGTTTGACGAGATTTATGTTTCAGACTCAGATCTAGTTGAGCAAATGCATGCTCTTAATCCGCTCATTGCATCGCGAATGATAGCGCTTGAGACCGGCGTCGAGACCGAACAGCTAATCCGTTCGAGCGCAGGGCAGATCTGACTATGGCGAATGGCTTGAATCCCTCAGGTGAAGCCTCAGACCCGGGTCAGAGCACGGTCCCGGCGATCAGACTGGAGCGGTTTTTTGACCGCGCCTATTATCTTGCGGCGAATGCAGATGTGCAGAAGGCCGATATCCCGCCCGAGAAGCATTATTTGGCACATGGTATCCGCGAGGACCGGGCGCCAAGTGCGTGGTTTTCTTCAGCTTACGTGCGCAACCAGTTGAATGCCGCCCACGTGCCCCCCGCTGAGCTTCTTAAACGCTATCTTGCATCGGATATGCCTGACCGACCTCGCATTCTTTTCGTCAGCCATGACGCATCGCGCACTGGGGCGCCGGCCATCATTCTTCGTCTCATTGAGATGTTCGGTGCCGGCGGCAACATAGAGTGCGTTACGCTTTTGGATGAGGGCGGTGAACGCTTGGAGGATTTTCGGGAAGTTTCACATGTTTATGTGATGGCCAAATCCAGGCGCGAGGAGAGGTCTCAAACGAAAGCGGCTCGTCGGGAGCTTGAGGCATTGTTCGGGGGGCAGGGCGGTTTCCATCAAAACCGTCCCATCATTGCGTTGGTCAACTCAGCAGAGTCAGCGCGCATCGCAAGCGTGTTGCATCAGCTGAACATACCGATTGTCTCCCTCGTCCATGAGTTTGCCGCCTTCTATTCGCCTTCGGTCTTTGAAACACTTGCGGAAATATCCAGGAAACTGATCGTCCCATCGCAGTTTATCCGGCGCACCGCGCTGGCCCACGCGAAG
>JBCDDQ010000055.1:0-19479 GCA_039180225.1 Pseudomonadota bacterium | reverse complement strand
TCCAAGTCAGCCGTCGCGCCGGCTTCCTGCATGTGATAGCCGGAGATGGAAATGGAGTTGAACTTTGGCATGTGCTGCGATGTGTAGCCAAAAATGTCTGAAACAATCCGCATGGAAGGAGCCGGCGGATAGATGTAGGTGTTGCGCACCATGAACTCTTTCAGAATGTCGTTCTGAATGGTGCCTGCCAGCTTCTCCGGTGCTACGCCCTGTTCTTCGGCCGCCACGATATAGAGGGCCAGAACCGGCAAAACCGCGCCGTTCATGGTCATGGAGACGCTCATCTGATCGAGCGGGATGCCGTCAAACAAGGTGCGCATGTCATAAATGCTGTCTATGGCCACGCCGGCCATGCCCACATCACCCACCACGCGGGGATGGTCGGAATCATAGCCGCGGTGGGTGGCGAGATCGAAGGCAATTGAGAGGCCTTTCTGACCGGCCTTCAGGTTGCGCCGGTAGAAGGCATTGGAATCTTCAGCCGTTGAGAAGCCGGAATATTGCCGGATCGTCCAGGGCCGGGTTGTGTACATGGTGGGATAGGGGCCGCGCAGATAAGGCGCGATGCCGGGCCATCCCCCCAGAAAATCAAGCTCCGCGGTGTCCTCCGGCCCGTAGGCGGGCTTCACCTCGATGCCTTCCGGTGTCTCCCAGGCTTCACCTCCCACCGGACGTTGGCCGGCCACGGGGGCAAATGCAACTTTGGTGAAATCAGGGATAGCGGTCATCATGCAACTCCCAAAAGCTCGTGGGCACCGTTCAGTACAGCCAGTATATCACAACCGGCGTAAACGAATGTACCCACCCCGGCAGCGGCCAGTGTATCGCTGTCCCGACCGGCCAGATAGATATGCGTGGCGCCCGCCGCGCTGAGCGCCTTTGCGGTGTTGGCGCCAAGGGTCTCGTACACCTCATCGCTGGAGCACAGAATTGCGATGTCAGCCCCGCTCTCTGAGAACGCGGCCGCTGCGGCTTGCGCAGTGTCGAAGCCGTCGGTCTGCAGGGCCTCTATGCCTGCCGCCTCAAACACATTGGCGGCCCAGGTGGCCCGGGCCGTGAAGGCGGCGACCGGGCCGAGATTGGCGAGAAAGACGCTGGGCCGCTTGCCCGCTGCATCCGCCGCATCCCTCAGGGCCTCAAACGGCTCGGCGGTCCGACAGGCCGCAAGAGTGTTTTCAGGGTGTGCGGTTGGCGTCTCAAGCGGTGCCAGGACCTCAGCCGGGCTCTCGGCCAGGTGAGGGAACTCCGACACGCCCGTGAGCGCGTCTTTACGCTTGGCGATGTTCTTGGCGCGCGCATGCCGGGTCTCGGCGATTTCGGCCTGCAGGGAGCCGTTTGAGAGGGCGGCAACGATGCCGCCGGCTTCCTCGATCTTCTGAAAGCGCCGCCAGGCTTCCGCCGCGAGTTCATGGGCCATGGTGTCCATATAGCCGGAACCGGCCGCAGGATCAGACACATAGCCAAGCCGGCTTTCTTCGCCCAGCACCAGCTGAACGTTGCGCGCCATGCGGCGGGCAAAGCGGTCGGGAAGGCCGATCGCGCTGGTGAAGGCCAGCATGGTAAGGCTGTCGGCCCCTGCCGTTGCGGCTGCGAAGGTGGCGGCGGTGGCGCGCAGGAGATTCACGTGCGGATCGCGCTTGCTCAGCATCCGCCAGCTGGCTTCGGCATGGAGTTTGAGCGGTTGCGGGGCAAGATCCATAGCCTCCTGAACCCGGGCCCACAGAAGACGCGCGGCGCGGAGCTTGGCGGCCGATAGGAACATGTCGGCATCCACGCTCAAGACCATCGAGACTTGACGCACCGCGCCATCAAGCGCGAAGCCGGAAGCTTCCAGCCAGCGCACATAAGTCAGCGCCGAGGCAAGCGCGCCGGCCAGCTCTTGCGCCTCAGACGCGCCGGCATTGTGAAACGTGCGGCCATCGGCCTGGAATACGGTGATGGCGTCGCCTGCGGGCACAGCGCTGAGGGGGCTCTCGTTCACCGGTGCGCCATGAAGGGCGAGCTGACCGATCGGATCGTGGCCGAGCGAGATGTCTGCCTTGGTGGCGTCAAGGCCCCGTTTTTCGTAAAGGCCGAGCAGAGCCGCTGCGGCTTCGGCGGTCTTGGGTCCAGCATCCAGCCTAAGCGGGATCATCTCCAGGTAGACACCGTCAAGCAGCCTGTCAAAATCGGCAACCGTGGCGGCGTTGACACCGAAGCCCGAGGGTCCACCATGCCCGGCAACCAAGACAGTAAGCCCACTGGCGCCAGCCTCAAGATCGCGCAGGGCCTGGGCGTTGGCGTCTTCGATGCTGGGCATATCCGCGCGCTGCAGGATGGCCCATCCGGCACCGGACTTCCGGGGCAAGGCGGCCTCGCGGCTCTGGCCGTAGATGGGCTGCAGCCTTAGCCCGTCATAGGTTGTGGTGACCAGGCGCTTTTCAAAGTCAGCCCCTTTGAGGGTTTTCTCCACCAGATCCAACCAGGCTTCGCGGTCGGCGGCGGGGAAGGTATCGGCAAGGGGCAGATCAGTCATTTCTAGGGCCAGTTATGTTGCGGTGCATCATGGTTATAGCGCACCTTAGGGCCTCTGCAACATCAGCCTTTCGCAGGGGCTCCCCGCGTCCTCGCGTCCTCCCTGGCATGAGCGCGAAAGCGGGGAGCCGGGGCAGCACGCCCAAAGCCAACAGTACGAGATCTTCACGTATGCAAGGGTGCGGGAAACTACTCGATCCCCAGCTCTTTCTTGCGTTGATCGGCCCAGGCGCCGATGAGGCGGTCGAAGATGATGCCGAGCGAGGCAATGCCAAGACCGGCCATAACCCCGCGGCCGGCATCACTGGTGGGCAGTGCACGGTAGATCTCCTGGCCCAGGTCCTGTCCGCCGATCAGCGCGGTGATGGCCGTCATGGCGAGCCCCATCATGATGGTCTGGTTCACACCGAGCATGATTTCCGGAACCGCCACCGGAAGCTCCACTTTCCAGAGCTTCTGCCATGGCGTGCAGCCATTGGCGATGGCTGCCTCCAAAGTTACGGCCGGGATGCGTTTCAGTCCCAGATAGGTGTAGCGGATGGCCGGCACGGTCGCATAGGGCACAATGGCGGTGATGATCGCCAATTCACCCACCCGAAACAGCATGATGGCGGGCAGGAGATAGATGAAGGACGGAAAGGTTTGCAGAATATCGCAGCCCGACATGACGATCTTTGCCACCCGGTCAGAGCGTGCCGCCCAGATGCCAAGGGGCACGCCAATCACCACGCAGATGATCAGCGCCGTGGAGACAAAATAGAAGGTGGTGATGGCAAACTGCCAGTTGCCGACGGTGAGAATGACGAACACCAGCAGAGAAGATGTGAGCGCGGTGAGGGACCAGCCGCCCATGCGGTAGCTCAAGACCGCCAGGACACCGCCCGTCACAGTCCACGGAATGAGATGGTAGAAGTCCCTGAGCGGGATGAGCATGTAGATGGTGATGAAATCGCGAATGGGCCGGATGAAGTCGATCATCGCGAACGTGTAGGCCTTGATCACCTTGTCGAGTTCCAACGCATCCTTGCTGTTCACCAGCAGGTGCTTTTTCGACAACATGGAGACGTCGCGGAAGTAAAATGAGGCCAGGATGGTGATCGCCACCATGGCCGTAAACAGCAAAACATGGGCATGGCGCTGCACGAAAGTTTTGGGCTCCAGGTGGCTGTAGTCGGACGCCCGGTTCGCATAGGCCTGCGTGATGCGGTCAAGCACAATGGCCATGAGCACGATGGCTGCCCCTTGCATGGTGGCAAAGCCGAGCTTGAGCTGCTGCAGGGAGAACAGGAGCTTGTGCCCAAGCCCTTGTGCGCCCACCAGGGAGCAGATCACCACCATGGCCAGGGTCTGCATAATCACCTGGTTAAGGCCCAAAAGCAGCGTGCGCTGGGAGGCGGGCAGTTGCACTTTCCAGAGAAGCTGGCGCGGGGTGCAGCCGCTCATGCGGCCAGCTTCGCTGATGTCGCTGGGCACGGTCTGGATGGCCAGAATGGTGCAGCGGGCCATGGGCGGCATGGCGAAGATCACCGTGGCGATGAGCGCAGGCACCTGGCCGGCGCCAAACATCACCACCACAGGCACCAGGTAGGCCAGGTGGGGTGTGGCCTGC
The DNA here is from genome assembly GCA_039180225.1 of Pseudomonadota bacterium. Classification (GTDB taxonomy): domain Bacteria; phylum Pseudomonadota; class Alphaproteobacteria; order Rhizobiales; family CAJQND01; genus JAAEUE01. The sequence goes on along the minus strand of JBCDDQ010000055.1, from coordinate 15,356 downwards.
ATCAAATCGAAGATCGGCGTGATGATCCTTGCGGCGCGCTGGGAGCGCGTCACCCATACACCGAGCCACAGGCCGATCAATGCGGAGAACGGCACGGCCACCAACACGAGCGAAAAGGTCTTCATGGATTCGCGCCACAGGCCGGTCACCGCCAGATAGCCCATGCACAAGACCGAGGTAAGCGCCAGGCGCCAACCGCCCACCCAATGGCCCAGAATGCCGAAGCCCAGCACGATGGTGACCCAGGGCACGTAGCGCACCTTGGATTTACTCATCATGGCTTTAAGGGCATCGGCGGGCCACTGCGATATTCCGATCAGGGCCTCCGGCGCCAAGATGGGTTCTACGCGCAAGGCCTTGGCGATGCTGGCGAATATGAGGGGCACGGAATCCACAAGCACCACACCCAGTGTCACCATGACGACGATTGCGGCAATCCGAGGTCCGCGCAGCTGATAGGCCACAATGCCCGCGATCGCAGCAGCGCTCATCCAGAAGATTGGCAGGAGCTGGTGGGGCCGCGCCCCCTTCCACAGCAGGTATTCCGACCACAGGAGAGGCTGCTTCAGGAACCAGGCAATGGTGCGGGTGGCCTGCTTTACCGTAAAGAGACCCAAGGTGGCTTGCTTGTCCAGATAGGTGAAGGTGTCGGAGATCCAGACCTTGATGGGGATGACCCATTCGGTGGGCCAAACCCGTGCCCAGTCAAACACCAGCGCCAGCACCACGCCAACTGCAACCACCACCAGAGCCTGGAGCAGCGTGGACTGCGGATCGAGCAAGCGATCCTTGAGGCCGGTCACGGCATGATCTGTCGCCAGGGCGCTCACAGCTCCTCGTTGCCAAACAGGGCCTTGGTGATGCGCTCGCGGGACAGCTGACCGGCGAGCTTACCGTCTGTGCCCACCACGGGCACCGGCTTGGCGGAGGTGAGCACTTGTTCGGCCACTTCTCCAATTTTCGATTTCGTGCTGATGGCGTTGGCGGTGGCCTTGGACCTGCCGTTGGGCTTCTCCATCACCGCGCCGACGGAGACAATCCGGTCGCGCGGCGCGTTGCGGGCAAACTCGGCCACATAGTCATCGGCCGGGTGCAGCACCATCTCTTCGGGCGTTGAGAGCTGGACCATGCGCCCGTCCTTCATGATGCCGATGCGGTCGGCCAGTTTGGTGGCTTCTTCAAAATCGTGGGTGATGAAGACGATGGTCTTCTTCAGCATCCTCTGCAGGCGGATGAATTCATCCTGCATCTCTGAGCGGATCAGGGGGTCGAGGGCGGAGAAGGGTTCATCCAGGAACCACACATCAGGCTCCACCGCCAGCGAGCGGGCGATCCCGACACGCTGCTGCTGGCCGCCGGAGAGTTCGCGGGGGAAGTAGTTTTCCCGGCCACCCAGTCCCACCAGATCGACCATCTCCTGGGCTTTGGCAATGCGGGTGGCCAGATCAATGCCCTGGACCTCCAGCGGGAAGGCCACATTGGAGAGCACGTCGCGATGGGGCAGAAGGCCGAAATTCTGGAACACCATGCCCATCTTGTGGCGGCGGATCTCGATCATCTCCGCATCATTGGCCGCCAGAAGGTCTGAGCCTTCAAACATGATGGTGCCGGTGGTGGGATCGTTGAGGCGGGTGATGCAGCGGATCATGGTCGATTTGCCGGAGCCCGACAGCCCCATGATAATCAGGATTTCGCCGGCATGTACATCAAAGGAAACGTCCTGGACCGCGCCGATACAGCCTTCCGATTGGAAAGCCTCCGCGCTTGGCGCGCCGCCGTGTCTGGCCATGAATCCGGCCGGATCAGGCCCGAACACCTTCCAAACATTGCGGCACGAAATCTGGACGTCGTCCGTCATTGCCACCCCTTTGCCTTGTGTTTGTTTTTGTTTTTTTACGTTGCAACCAGCATGGCACTTCTGACCTGCCGGGTAAATAAGAGCCGGGCGAAATCCGAAGATCCCGCCCGGCTCAAAGTCGCTTTAAGTTAGCCTAGCGGCAGTGGGAGAGCAGATTATTCGCTCTTCCACTTCTTGATCAGATCAGCATTGTCGGCGATCCACTTGTCAGCGGCCTCCTCGGTCGACATGCCGTCAACGTCCACCAGAAGCGAGGCTGAGGCGATCTGATCGTTGTTGAAGTTGATGTTCTGGAGAACTTTCCAAGCAGCCGGCCAGGTTTCGGCAATGCCGGACCATGCGGCTTTCTTCAGCCAACCAGAGCGCGGTGCGCCGCAGTCATTGACCATGTCCGGGTTCATGCCCCAGGAGGGATCTTTGGCGCACTTGTCGCCTTCCGGTTCCGGGAAGTCCACGAACATGCCCTTGTGCTTGGCTTCGATGAAGTTCGGGGTCCAGTTGAACAGGACGATCGGCTCTTTCTTCGCAACCGCTGCGTCAAGCTCGGCCCACAAGGTGGCGGCCTGGCCTACATTGATGGCCACGAAGTTCATCTTCAGGGCCTTTACGCGTTCTGCGTAGTTTTTGCCCCAGTCGGCGGGCGGGCCCACAAAGCGGCCCTTGGGCGCGGTTTCGGCCACGGCGAAGATCTCTGCGCACTTGTCCAGCGCTTTCCAGTCCGGCAGGCCCGGGCACTTTTCGACCACATATTGCGGCACCCACCACTCTTCGCGGGTCACCGCATCGTGGGTTCCGGCATCAACCATGCCGTCTTCGTCGCGGGCCTTCTCAAAGGCGCCCTTCATGGAGCCTTCCCAGGCTTCAATCTGGAAGTGCATGTCGCCATCGGCGATGGCCTTGAACTGGAGCTGGCTGTCGGACGGGGCGTATTCGATGTTGTAGCCCATGCCTTCAAGCACCTTGCCCACCACGGTGGAGAGCACGAGCTGGCTGGTCCAGTTGTTCTGAACAATAATGATCGGGTCTTCAGATTCAGGTATGTCAGCATAGGCCGGCGTTGACACTGCCAGGCTCACCGCAAACGCAGCAGCAGCAGTGCTCATCATCAGTTTCTTGAGCATTAAGTTTCCTCCCATTGCCCTTTTGAATAGGGCTGGCTCAGTCGTCGAAGGGGTACTAAAACAGGGTTTAGCGGGCCATTTGAACGGCGTGAGGCCCCGTCGCGGAAAGTATTATTGGACAAGAAGGTGGCAAACTCAAGCCCAAAAACAAACCAATTCGGACCAATTATGGACCGATACGACAAATTGGTTCACAATGGTTGTCCCACAATCCAAGTGGGCTTTCAGGAAGCCAAAGGCTGGTGAAACGGTGGAACTCGAGGGATTGGGCGATCACGAGAGGCAAACGGACGACCGGGTCCGGCGGTTCGGTTTTCTGATTGTTCCGCAGTTTCCGTTGCTCGCCTTCTCCTCGGCCCTTGAGCCGCTGAGAGCGGCCAACCGGCTGCACGGTGAGCGGCTTTATGAATGGCTGATCTTAACGCCTGACAATCGACCGGTCCGGGCGAGTAACGACATTGAGGTGGTGCCGGACGTGCACATTGGCGCCGAACCGCACCTTGATGTGGTCTTCGTCTGCAGCGGCCTGGACTATGCCCTGTCCGGCGAGAAAGGGGCTTTGGCCTGGCTCAGGGGGCTGGAGCGCAAGGGCACATCAATCGGAGCGATCTCCTCAGGTGCCTTCAACCTGGCTGAAGCCGGGCTGATGGAAGGCTACAAGTGCACCATTCACTACGAAATCGCCCCAGCGTTCCGGGAGAAGTTCCCCGAGATCGACCTGACGGAGAACATTTTTGAGATCGACCGCAACCGCTACACCTGTTCAGGCGGAACCTCGGCGCTTGATCTCGTCTTGAACCTGATCGCAAAGGACCGGGGTGCAGGGCTCGCGCTGGAAATCTCCCAGCAGTTCCAGCACGACCGGGTGCGCGACGGGCTCGACCGGCAGAAGATGACCTTGAAGCGCATCTTTGCCTCCAAATCCCAGCTGCTGCTGGCGGCCAGCGACACCATGGAACGCAACATCGAGACCCCGCTGCCCACATCCGAACTCGCCAAGCTGATCGGTGTTTCCACCCGCCAGCTGGAGCGCATTTTCGAACGCCATGTGGGTATGCCGCCTAACCGTTACTATGCCGGCCTCAGGCTCGAACGCGCGCGTCTCTTGCTCCTGCAAACAACCCTTCCAGTGGCAGATATTGCCGCCATGACCGGCTTTTCCTCCCCGTCACATCTCACCAAGCGCTACCGGAAGCGTTTCAGCCGCAGCCCCACGCAGGAGCGCGGTACGACGACATAGATTTTCATGGCTCTTGGCAGGTAAACTTCGTACAAGGCAAGATCTGTTGTGACTGGCGTGAGATGAGGTGTGGATGATGCGGCCTTCCAGAAACCTTCTGAAATCCTGTTTCCTGATTGGCATCGCGATCGGCCTGGTGGCCTGCGAGGAAGAAAAGGTTGTTGCCGAGGCGCCCATCCGGGCCGTCAAAACCATGGTGGTGACCGAACGGGCCGGCACCCAGGAGCGCCGGATCGCCGGCATCACGGAAAGCACGATCGTCACCGATCTGGCCTTTCAGGTGGCAGGACGGGTCGTCACCATGGACGGCGAAGTGGGTGACCGGGTCGAGAAGGGTGCGGTGATTGCGGTGCTGGATGCAGAGCCGTTCAACCTGCGCATTCGCACCGCAGACGGCAAGGTTGCCGATGCTGAGGCCAAGCTCAAGGACACCGAGGCCAAGTTCAAGCAACAATCCACATTGTTCGAACAGGGCTTTGCCACCAAGACCGCCTATGACAGCGCGCTCTCCAACCTGAACAGCGCCAAGAGCGCGGTGGACGTGGCGGTCGCAGAACAAGAGCTTGCAAAGCGCGACAAGCGCCAAACCACGCTCACATCGCCGCTCACAGGCTCTGTGACCGAAAAATATGTGGAGCGCTTTGCCGAAGTCGGCACCGGACAGAAAATCGTACAGGTGAGTGCCGATGGCGGCCTGAAGGTCAAAGCCTCGGTGCCGGAAGGCCTCGTGCGGCGCCTTAAAGTGAACGATGTGGTCCAGGTCTCCTTCCCCACCCTCGTAGGGCGCCTTGAGCCTGGTAGGATCACCGAAGTGGGCACCCGGGCCGGGTCAACGAATTCTTTCCCCGTCACCATCGTGCTGGACAATCCGGTTCCGGATCTGCAACCAGGCCTCACCGCGCAGGTGGCGTTCCGCTATGAAACCGAATCCACCGGCAAGGCGTTTCTGCTGCCTCTCACCGCGGTCTTGGCCACGGAGGAAAAGGGCGGCGGTACGGTGTTTGTCTACGACAAAGCTGAGAGCGTGGTGCGCCAGAAAAAGGTGAACGTTGCCAATGTGCACAACAACGAGCTTGAAGTGACCGGGGACGTGAAGCAAGGCGACATTATTGCTGTGGCCGGCGTCTCGTTTCTGGTGGACGGCATGAAGGTCAAGTTGCTCGACCCAAGCCAGGCGGAGTAGGCCCATGCTGACACGGTGGGCGTTGAACAACTCCATGCTGCTGCTGATTTTGGTGGTCATGATTGTGGCCGCCGGGCCGATCAGTTTCTTGAGCCATCCTTCGCGGGAAGACCCGGAGATCACCATCCGTACAGCCCTGGTGACGGCCTCGTTTCCCGGCATGTCGCCAAGCCGCATTGAAGATCTGATCACCCGCAAGCTGGAAGAGAAGATCCGCGAGATGCCGGAGGTGGACAAGATCCGCACCACCTCCAGGTCGGGTCAGGCCACCGTGCGCGTGGAGCTGCATGACCGAATCTTCGACCTTGAGCCGGTCTGGCAGGATCTGCGCAACAAGATGAGCGATGTGCAATCCTCTCTGCCCAGCGGCACCGTAGGGCCGGAGGTGAACGACAATTACGGCGATGTGGCGATGGCCACACTGGCGCTGACCGCAGACGGGTTTTCGCTGGCGGAGATGCGCGAGACCGCCCGAAACATCCGCGACAGGCTCTATTCGGTTGGCGGGGTCAGCAAGGTTGAGCTCTTCGGGATTGAGCCGGAGCGGATCTTCGTGGAGGTCAACAATGTGCGCCTCTCCCAGCTCGGCATTTCGCCCACCGATCTCATCAACACCATTGGCAACACAAACATCATCTCACCGGGCGGTCGCATCGAAGCCGGTGTGGCGAGCTTTGCGGTGGAGCCGACGGGCAATTTTGACGACTTGGAGGATATTGGCCAAGTGACGGTCGAGGTCCCGGATAAGCCCGGCCAGGTGGTGTATCTGCGGGACCTTGCAAAGATCACGCGGGCCTATGTAGACCCGCCGAAAAACCCGGCTTTCTACAACGGCAAGCCTGCGATCGTCATCAGCGTTCAGATGGTGGACAAATACGACAGCAACAAGTTTGCTGAAGGCTTAAGCGCCCGCCGGCAGCTCTTGCAGAACACGCTGCCCATCGGCTACTCGCTCGAATACATCACCTTCCAGCCGGCCGATATCCGCAAGGCCGTGGACGGTGTGGCCAACAACCTCTACCAAACCGTGGTCATCGTGCTCGCCGTGGTCATGGTGTTTTTGGGGTGGCGCACCGGGTTGATCGTCGGGGCGATGGTGCCGCTCACCATGCTGCTCACGTTGCTGGTGATGCGCTATGCGGGCATTGAGCTGGAGCGCATGTCGCTCGCCGCCCTGATCATCTCGCTGGGCCTGTTGGTGGACAACGGGATTGTGATGGCCGAGGAAATCGGCCGGCGGCTCTCGCTGGGCGAAGAGCGCGCGCAAGCGGCGATTGCCACGGGCAAGTCCATGCTGCTGCCGCTCTTATCATCCAGCATGACCACCATCTTGGCGTTCATGCCGCTGATGCTGGCGGAGAATGAGGCGGGTGAGTATTTGCGCTCATTGTCGTTGGTGATCGCGATCGCCCTTCTGGCCTCCTGGGTGTTGGGTATGACGGTGACGCCGCTTCTGTGCTCTTGGGGCCTCAAGATCCCCAAGCCGGTCGATGAAGACACCGCCTACGACACAAAGTTCTACAGAGGATATCGCGGCGCTCTGGATCAGGTGCTGCGCTTCAAGTACGTGTTTCTTATGGGTACGGTGGCCATGCTGTTCGTTGCGGTGTGGGGCCTGAAGTTTGTTCCCAAAATCTTCTTCCCATCGTCTGACCGTGTACAGCTTCAGGTCTATATCGACCTGCCTGTGGGCTCCAACACCTATGGCTCAAAGGCGGCTGCCTTGAAGATGACGGACTGGCTGAGCAACAAGACGGAAAACCCGGAAATCACGTCCAACGTGGCGTACGTGGCCAGTGGGGGCCCGCGCTTTTATCTCGGGCTTGATCCGATTGACCCGGACCCGCATCGCTCCTTCCTCATTGTCAACGTTCAGAACGCCGCCCAGGTGCCACCTTTGAGCCAGCGCATCACGGCCTATGCCGCTCAGAATCTGCCGGAAGCCCGGGTGTTCGTGAAGCCGATGTCGCTTGGGGCCAGTGAAGCCGGTTTGGTGGAATACCGCATATTTGGGGAAGATCCGGGCGAGCTCAGCCGCATTGGGGAAGCCTTGAAGGGGATCATGCGATCGATCGACGGCACGGTGAACATTAAGGATGATTGGGAGAACCGGCTGGTCAAGATCATCGTGAAGGTGGATCAGGCGCGCGCGCGCCGGGCGGGCGTCACCTCGCAATCGATTGCCGACACGCTCAATGCGATCCTGGCGGGCGTGGCCATCACCGACTACCGGGATGGCGATACCATTGTTCCGGTTTACTTGAGAGCCGAAGGCGATGAGCGCACCAATATCGACCGCTTGCGCACGCTCAACATCACGCGGGTGGGCGGATCGCCCGTGCCGCTGATCCAGGTGGCCGACCTGGACGGGTTTGCGGAATTCTCCATGATCCAGCGGCGTAACATGGAGCGGGTGATCACTGTGTCCGGCAAGAACCTGCGGTTGCCCGCAGCTGATCTTGATGCGGTCATCACCCCGCAGCTGGACAAGCTGAACTTGCCGGCCGGCTACCGCATTGAGCGGGGCGGGGAGATTGAAGGCTCGGCGGAGGCTCAAGGTTCGCTGTTCGCCAACATGCCGCTGGCATTTGCGCTGATCCTGCTCATCCTGGTGGGCCAGTTCAACAGCTTGCGCAAACCGCTGATCATTGTGGCGGTGATCCCGCTCACGCTCATCGGCGTCACCCCGGCTCTGATCATCATGCCTGGAGCCAACTTCAGCTTCATCGCCACCTTGGGCCTGTTGTCGTTGGCCGGTATCATCATCAACAACGCCATCGTGCTGATCGACCGGATCGGGACCGAGCAGGAGAAAGGCCTTAACGTTCATGACGCCATTATCTCTGCGTCCGTGAAGCGTTTGCGGCCGATCCTGATGACCACCATCACAACCATTTTGGGCCTGATGCCCTTGATCGTGTGGCGCGATATATTGTTCTATGACCTGGCCGTTGTGGTGTCCGGGGGCTTGCTTGTGGGCACAATCTTGACCCTTGGCGTGGTGCCGGTGCTTTACCGCATCCTGTTTCGCGATGAGAGCGTGAAGGACACACAGGAACCCGAACCGGTCGCCGCCGCACAAGCGGCCTAAAACGAACACTTAAGAGGAGTGGAGACGCCATGAGCAGCACATTCAAAGCAGCCTGCATCCAAAACTGCGCCACCGGCGACGTTCAGGAAAACATTGCCATCACCACCCGGCTGACCCGCGAAGCTGCCGCGGCCGGCGCAAACCTGATTTGCCTTCCGGAGTACTTCTCCGGCCTGACCACCAACAATGGCAAAATCCACCCGGTGCATTTTCCCGAAGAGGCCCATCCCGTCATTCCGGCCTTCGCCGAGGTGGCGAAAGAGCTTGGGGTTTCCATTCTTCTGGGCTCGCTTGGCGTGACGGCGCCCGACGGGCGTATCAATAACCGCGGCTATCTCCTGAACGCCCAAGGGGACGTGGTGGTGCACTACAACAAGATCCACATGTTCGATGTATGGCTCGATGAAGAGACGGTGATCCAGGAATCGGCCACCATTTCTCCCGGCGATGAGGCGGTTCTGGCGCCCACTCCCTGGGGTCCGCTGGGGCTGTCTATTTGTTATGATCTGCGCTTTGCGCCGCTCTATCGGGAGCTCGCCCAGAACGGCGCCAAGATGCTGGCCGTACCGGCGGCGTTCACCAAGGTGACCGGCGAGGCGCATTGGCATGTGTTGAACCGCGCCCGAGCCATTGAAACCGGCTCCTTCGTCATCGCGCCTTGCCAATATGGCGAGCTGGAAGGGGGCGGAGAATGTTATGGCCATTCCCTGATTGTGGCCCCCTGGGGCGAAGTGCTTGCCGATGGCGGAGAAGGCGAAGGGTTCATTGTGGCAGAGATTGATCTGGCTGAAGCCGACGCCGCCCGCGCGCGCATTCCCGCTCTGCAGCATGACAGGGCGTTTGCTCTGCCGCGTCATGCCCAAGCTGCTGAATAGCGCGCCGCAGTCACGGTCCGCGATCGATGGATCTTTCTGACTTCAGCGCAGACGAGCAGGCGGCTATCGGCGCGGCAAGGGCGTTTGCGTCCACCTACTTGCAGGCGCACAGCGCTGAATGGGAGCTGGAGCGTCAGATGCCCCGAACCATGTTTCAAGAGGCGGCTGGCGCCGGCTTGTGCGGCCTCTTGGTGCGCCCAGAATTGGGCGGGCTCGGACTTGGCACCTCAGCCTTTATGAAGGTCATGGAGGAGCTTTCCACGGTGGACATGGCCGCCACCTTCGCGCTGGTGGTGCACAACAACCATGTGCGCTTCATTGACAAGGCGGGAACCTCTGAACAGATCGACCGCTTTTTGCCCAAGATGCTGGCCGGGGAGTGCGTGGGGGCGTTTCTTCTCACCGAACCTCAAGGCGGCAGTGATGCAGCTGCGATCGCCACAAGCGCGCTGCCCGAAGGCCGCGGCTATGTGCTGAACGGCGCCAAGGCGTGGATCACCAACACCCCCCATGCGGATCTCTTGAATGTGTTTGCACAGACCAATCCGGCTGCGGGCTCCAAGGGCATTGCCAGTTTCCAGGTGCCGGCCGACACGCCCGGCGTCACGCGCCTCAACGCCTATGACATGATGGGTGGATATGCCATTGGCGCCGGTGGGTTCCGCCTGGATAATGTGCGTGTGGGGGAGGATGCTCTGCTGGTTCCGGCCGGCCAGGGGTTCCGCGCGGCGATGGCAGGTATCGATCTGGCCCGTGCGTGTGTGGCGGCCATGTGTGTGGGTCTGTTGCGGGCAGGTTTGGACACGGTCATGCCCCGGCTTATGAGGCGCACGGCTTTTGGCCGCCCCTTGGCTGATCAGCAGGGGCTGCAGTGGCAGATGGCGGACGTTTTCACCGCGCTCCACGCCTCTCGCCTTCTGGCTTATGAGGCGGCCCGCCTGATTGAGCGCGACGGCGCCGCGCCTGTGGCGGCGGCTCATGCCAAGAAGTTTGCCACCGAGGCGGCCTTCAAAGGACTGACCGCCTGTATGCAGGCCATGGGTGCGGACGGGCTGAAGCAAGAGTTCCCGCTCGCCCGTCATTTGGCCGCAGCCAAGATCGCCCAGTATCTGGACGGGACCACGGAGATCCAGAACGTGGTGATCTCCCGGGCCATGCAGAAGTCGTATTCGGGCTAACCCGCTCCCTTGCGCACGCGAGGGCCCATAGCTCACACCTTTCCCTTGGCTGAGAAGGTCCCCGCTTTCGCAGGGACGCGGAAACATGAGCCCCTGCGCCCTTAAGACAACAGCCAGCCGCCATCCACGTCAATTGTGGTGCCTGTCACGAAGTCGTTCTGCACCATGAAGATGATGGCCTGGGCAACTTCGTCCGCCGTGCCGGCCCTGGGGATCAAATGGCCCTCGGTCATCTTGGCGTAGTGCGCCTCGCGCGCATCGCCTTCCAGAGCCACCATTGGCGTGTCGATCTGGCCAGGCGACACCACGTTGATGCGCCGCGGCGCGAGCTCTGGCGCTGCCGCCCGCACGAAGGCCTCCACAGCCCCGCCCACGGAGCCGATGGCGATCTGGCCTGGCTTGGTGTTGCGGGCCGGCGCGCCGCTGACCAGAACAATGGTGCCGTCGTCGCTGAGGTGCTGCGTGCCGTAGCGCACAACGTTGGTATAGCCCCACAGCTTGTCGAAGGAAGCCTGGTAGCCGTCCATGTCCATTTCCAGGAACGGGCCCACCGCCCGTGCCCCGCCGGTGGCGGCGCTGATCAGGATATCGAACGGCGCGCATTCGGCGAACAAGGCCTCAAGTGCATCACGGTCGCGCACATCGCAGGCCTTCAAGGTCATGCCTGCTGGAACGTCGCCTGCCTTGTCCGGATTGCGGCTGATGGCGATCACCTCCGCCCCCAAGTCCGCCAGCATTTTGGCAGCCGAAAGCCCGATGCCGGACGTGCCCCCGAAGACAATTGCTTTTTTCCCACTGACGTTCATGGCATTAGACCTCCTTGTTGATTGAGAACCTTATATCCCAAGTTGCTTCTTCTTAAACAGACCAGTTCGGTCGGCGGTGCAAAGGTCAAATGAAATGAGTTCACCGATTTCCACATCCCGGGATGGCCCTGTGCTCCAGCTCTGCCTGAACCGGCCGGACAAGCTGAACGCCTTCAGCGCCGATCTTGTGGATGCGCTCCATGCCGCGGTGCTGGAGGCTGAGGGTGATGAGACCGTGCGGCTGGTTGTGTTTCGCGGCAGCGGCAAGGGGTTCTCCGGCGGGTTTGATCTCGCCGGCCTTGAGGAGATGAGCGACGGTGATTTGCTCTTGCGCTTTGTGCGGGTAGAGGAGCTCCTGCAGGCGGTGTACCACGCGCCCTTTGCCACCATGGCCCTGGTCCACGGTCCCTGCTACGGGGCGGCGGCTGATCTGGTGGCCGCCTGCCAGTGGCGTGTGTGCAGTCCGGAGGCCAGGTTCCGCATGCCGGGCTTGAACTTCGGCATCGTGCTCGGCACCAACCGTCTCTCTCAGCTGGTTGGAGCAGATCAGGCACACGATCTTCTGGCGCGGTCCAAACCGTTTGATGCAGAGGAGGCCTTAAGGTGCGGGTTTGTGCGCGAGATTGCCGGCCAACAGGCCTGGCCGACCCTCCAGCATCGTGCGTTATCGGCAGCCCAGGCGCTCAGCCCCGCCGATTATGCGGCCATGACCCGGCGCACCCGCCAGTCCGACCGGGAGGGCGATCTGGCCGCCCTGGTGCGCTCGGCAGCGGCCGGCTCCATAAAGCAGCGGATTTCCGCTTATCTTGCCAGCTTGGCGGCGAAGCGCTCTGCCAAGCCTTGAGTTGGCGCCTGCTATAGGGAAAAAGTGGCTGCTTGTTCGCCACGGCCCGCACTTGCTAAAGTGAACAGCCAATGCCTAACATAAGCGATTGCTGCCGCTCTTTTATCTTGCATCCCAGGCGAAAGAGAAACGAGGTGTCAGCCGCGCGGGCGCCCTGACTGAAGAGGCAAGAGTGTACGATTTCATCATTGCCGGAGCCGGTTCGGCCGGTTGTGCCCTGGCCAACCGTTTGTCGGCCAATGGCCGCCACAAGGTGCTGCTGCTAGAGGCCGGCGGGCGCGACAATAATCCGTGGATCCACGTGCCCGTGGGCTACTTCAAGACCCTGCACAATCCGGATACGGACTGGTGCTACGTGACCGAGCCCGATCCCGGCCTCAATGGCCGGGTTCTGGACTGGCCGCGCGGCAAAACCCTGGGCGGCTCCAGTTCGATCAACGGCCTGCTCTATATCCGCGGTCAGCACGAGGACTATGACCACTGGCGTCAGCTCGGCAATATGGGCTGGTCGTTTGAAGATGTGCTGCCCTACTTCAAGCGCTCCGAGGGCCAGGAGCGCGGGGGCGATGACTATCATGGCGGCGATGGCCCGCTGTCGGTCACCAATATCCGCGCCAAGCGCGATGTGTGCGAGGCCTTGATCGATGCGGCGGTGGAACTGGGGATCCCCAGAAGCGATGACTTCAACGGGGCCCGTCAGGAGGGCGCCGGCTATTTCCAGCTGACTGCCCGGAACGGCCTCAGGTGCTCGTCCGCTAAGGCCTATCTGACGCCGGCTAAGGGGCGCAGCAATCTTGAGATCAGCGTGAAATCGCACGTGGAGCGCTTGCTGTTCGATGAGGCGGACCCGAAGAAGGTGGTGGGCTTGGCCTACAAGAAGGATGGAAATCCGACCACGGCGATGCTCAATCCGGGCGGCGAGGTGATTTTGTCCGCAGGCGCGATTGGCTCACCGCAAATCCTGCAAGTGTCGGGCATTGGGCCAGGCGAGTTGCTGCAAGGCCTTGGTATCCCCGTGCGCCATGAGCTGGCCGGTGTGGGGCAGAACCTGCAGGACCATTTGCAGATCCGCGCGGTCTATGAGGTCAACGTGCCCACCCTCAATGATGAGATCAACAACATCATCCGGCGCACCTGGATCGGCATGCAGTTCGTCTTTGCGCGCCAGGGGCCCATGGCTATGGGGGCCAGCCAGGTGTGCATCTTCTGTAAGACGCGGCCCGAGCTCGACACCCCCGATATCCAGTTCCATTTCCAGCCGCTCAGCGCCGATAAGCCTGGCCTGGAGATGCACCCCTTCTCGGGCATCACCATGTCGGTCTGCCAGTTGCGCCCGGAAAGCCGGGGGCACATTTCCATCGTCTCGCCGGATGCGCAGGTCTATCCGGAGATCCACCCCAACTATCTGTCAGCGCAGTTGGACCAGGACACAGCCGTCGCCGGGCTCAGGATTACCCGCGATCTGGTGAACACCAAGGCCATGTCGCCCTATATCGTGGAAGAGAAACTTCCAGGCGCAAGTGTGCAGAGCGACGAAGACCTGCTGGACGCGGCCCGCAACATTGCCCAGACCATCTACCACCCCACAAGCACCTGCAAGATGGGGCCGGACACCGACCGCATGGCCGTGGTGGACGCACGGCTGAAGGTGCATGGCGTCGCGGGGTTGAGGATTGCCGATGCGTCGATTATGCCGACGATCGTCTCCGGCAACACCAATGCCCCGGCGATCATGATCGGCGAGAAAGCCAGCGATATGGTGCTGGAGGATGCGGGCGCTTAAGCTTGATCCCATGGATGACGGCTACTTCCCCAAGCTGCTGCAGCGCCTGTGTGCCGAAATTGGCGCTGAGGTGACCTTTGAGCCGGAGTTTCGGCGGGCCGGCTACATCACATTCGCCAATGGCGCGCGGCGGTTCTTTAAGGGCACCAACCTTGATCTCAACGGGTCAGCATCCGCGCAGATCGCGCAGGATAAGGATTTCTGCGCCAAGTTTCTAAAGCGTGCCGGTCTCAACGTTCCGGACGGTCAGGTGGTCTTTGCGCCCAAATGCGTTGACAAATGGCGCGCCAAGAATCCCGGCGTTGCCGCGCGGATGGACCCTTATGGCGATGCGGAGGCCGTGGCGGAGCGCTGGGGCTTTCCGCTCTACGTAAAGCCTAATGAAGGCGCTGAAGGTGAGGGCGTGCGGCAGGTGGCCGGTGATGGCCAGCTCCGCGCGCATCTGGAGACCTTGTACCAGGAGCATGACCGGGTCCTGATCCAGCGTCCTGCCGCGGGGGACGATTATCGGATCGTTGTGTTGGACGGCGAAGTGGTGCTGGCCTATCAGCGCGTGCCCCTCACCGTGACGGGAACGGGCAGCGCCACAATCGGCGCGCTTCTGGAAGAGCGCGCAGAAGCTCTTGCCGCATCGGGCCGCCAGGCCATCGCGGCGGCGGAAGACCCACGCGTCCAGGCCCACTTGGCAGCTCAAGCGCTTAGCCTTGCCCACTGCCCCGGGCCCGGCGATGAGGTGCGGCTCTTGGCGAACGCCAACCTTTCCACCGGTGGCGAGGTTGTGGATGTGAGCGATCAGATCGACCACGCGCATCAGCAGCTGGCCCTTGAAGCGACCAGGGCTGTGGGCCTGCGGTTTGCCGGTGTGGATATCCTGGCGCGGCAGATTGAGGCGCTAGACCCAGCGGCGACCGTGCTGGAGGTGAATGCAGCCCCCGGCCTCAACAATTATGCGGCCACCAGCGCGCGGGCAGATGAGCGGGTGACCGGGCTTTACCGGAGCATGTTGTCGATCTTGGCGCGTGAAGGGTGAGTTGGCATGGCTGGTTGGCAGGATGACATTCTGAGCCGGTTGGAGAAGTACACGGGCTATGAGGTCAGCCATGACGACATCTCCCTCAGTGTTTGCTGTGATAATCCGGAAAGTGTTGAGGTTTCGGTTTGGGAAACCGGCAGCAGTTTTCAGGTCGGCATCGGGGGATGGCACGAGCATTTCGACGCTTTGGAAGATGCGCTGAACTGCTTTGCCTTTGGGCTGTCTGAAGCCTGCCGTTTGAAGGTCACCCTGCGCGGCAGCATGGAATGCGCCTGGACCATGCAGTCACTGGAAGACGGGGAATGGGTGGATGATACGACAACCGGTCTCCTTTTCATCCCCTT
>JBCDDQ010000054.1:0-19612 GCA_039180225.1 Pseudomonadota bacterium | reverse complement strand
GCCGCAGATCTCGGCCGCCTGGTGGATCAGCTTGAAACGGAAGACGTGCCGCTGGAGGCTCTTGGCCAGCTTGTGTCGGACGATTTTGCCGCCTACTGGCAGGACGTCTTGACCGTGCTTGATATTGTCCGCCGGCAACTGCCGGACGAACTTGAAACGCTTGGCATGATCGGCCCCTCCGAGCGGCGCAATCAGCTGATCAGCGCAGAAGCGGCCCGCCTCGCTGCCGTCAACCCTGAGGCGCCCTTCATCGCGGCAGGCTCCACCGGCTCAATCCCGGCCACGGCAAGGCTGCTCAGGTCAATTGCCCATCTGCCCAATGGCGCCGTCGTGTTGCCCGGGCTCGACACATCACTCGATGAAGACAGCTGGCAAGCCCTCGATCCGCAGCATCCTCAGTTCGGCCTGGCTGAGCTTCTGGCGGGACTTGGGGCACGCCGCGAGCATGTGGAGATCCTGGGCAAGGTGGACAGCACAAGCCAAAGCCGCGCCAAACTCCTCAGCGAGGTCATGCGGCCCTCCGAAACCACAGACCTCTGGCAGCAAAGCCTGCCACAATTGGCACCAGAGCTTGAACGCGCTCTTTCAAATCTCACCCTCGTGCGCACGCCCGGCCGGCGCGAGGAAGCCTTGTGCATTGCGCTTAGAATGCGCCAATGTGCAGAAACACCGGGACAGACAGCCGCCCTCATAACGCCGGACCGCAATCTCGGCCGCCGGGTGTCTGCACAGCTCAAACGCTGGAACCTCAATGTGGATGACAGCGCCGGCATTCCCCTGTCGCGCACCTTGCCGGGCACGCTGATCGACCTCGTACTGAGCGCCCTGGAAACGCGCTTCACCCCCTCCAGCCTTGTGGCGCTTTTTGCCCATCCACTGGCACGCTTTGGCCGACCGTCCGGCGCTGCCGCCCGCGCGGCCCGCAAGCTGGAGATGGCGGTGTTACGCGGGGTTGCGCCGCCCGGACTGCACGCATTGCCCACCGCTCTGGACCGGCGCAGAAAGGAAGTGGAGGCCAAACCCCATTGGTTCGCCCATCTCGCCAGATGGACGGAAGCGGATTGGGCCGAAGCGGCTGATGCGGCGCTCATGGTTCCCCCAGCCATTGAGCAACTGATCAGCCTCGCCAGCGCCGACGAGCACCTCAATCTTAAGGAAGCCGTGGAAAGCATCATCCGCACCGCAGAAGCCGTCGTCGCAGATGAGACCGGCGACAGCACCGCGCTCTGGAGCGGAGAAGCTGGCGAGCTACTGTCTCAGTTCTTCTCCAGCCTCCTGGAAGCCGCCCCGGACGGGCCCCTCATCGCGCCGGCGGACCTCCGCCGCACGCTGATGGGGCTTATGGCCCAGCCGGTTGTGCGGCCGCGCTATGGCACCCATCCGCGTCTTCAGATCCTCGGTCTTCTGGAAGCGCGCATGAGCGACCATGATGTGATTATCCTGGGCGGTCTCAACGAGAAGACCTGGCCGGCTCAAACCCAGACCGATGCCTGGCTCAACCGGCCCATGCGAGAAGATCTGGGGCTCGCCAGCCCGGAGCGGCGCATGGGGCTGAGCGCCCACGATTTCGTCCAGGCTGTATCCGCCAGAGGGTCGGTTTATCTCACCTATTCCGACAAGCAGGAAGGCGCGCCTGCGGTGCCCTCCCGCTGGATCCTGCGGCTCATGGCCATTCTTGACGCCGTGAAGGGGCCTGACATCGAAGAGGGTGGTCGCAAGCTCCTCGCCGCCGCCTTGGGCCTAGACCATCCCACACGGATCCAGCCGGTGGAACGCCCGGCTCCCGCCCCGGCCGTGAGCCTCAGGCCCAAGCGCCTCAGCATCACCGAGATAGAGACCTGGCTGCGCGATCCCTATGCCATTTACGCCCGCCACATCCTGAAGCTGCAGCCCTTGGAAGAGCTTGGGCTGGCGCCCGGCCCCCGAGAACGGGGCACGCTGTTTCATGAGATCTTTGAGGCGTTTTCCAAGGCCTGGCCAGACAAGCTGCCGGAGGACATAGCCGCCGAACTTGAAAAGATCGGTCGGGAGGCCTTTACCCGTTGGAGCGGGTATCCCGATGTGGAAGCCTTCTGGTGGCCGAGATTTCTGCGTGTGGCCGAAGAGGCCGCTCACATCGAACGCAACTTGCGCGATGATGTCCGCGCCGTTCATGTGGAAACCCAGGGCCGCCTCAAGATCCCATCCGGCAAGGCCGATGGCTTCACGCTCACCGGCCGGGCCGACCGCATTGACATTCTGGCCGACGGCAGCGCCCGCCTCATTGACTATAAGACCGGCGCACCGCCCGGCATCACCGAGGCCCTCACCGGCAAGGCCCCACAGCTTCTCCTTGAAGCCGCCATGCTGGCCGAAGGTGCGTTTGAGGGCATGGGTAAGGCCGAAACCAAGGCCCTGCTCTATCTGCAGCTGTCGGGCGGTGAGCCGGCCATCGACACGCGTTATCTCGATCCAGCACGAGCCAAACCCAAGATTGATGCGTCCGTCCAAGAGGTGGCAGCCAAGGTCTTCACGCGGCTTCAGCGCCTCATCGCCCGTTATAGCGCCACTCCGCCCTGCCCCTATCTGCCTCGGGTGCTGCCAAAGTATGAGGGCCGGGATTTGTTCTACGATCACCTGAGCCGCTTCCGGGAATGGTCGAGCTTTCCAGGCCAGGACGAGGAGAGCGCATGAATTCCGCGAGCCTCTCCCATGCCAGTGTCCAGCAGGCCCGGGCCTCCCGGCCCGAAGCCTCTGCGTGGGTGTCCGCCAATGCGGGCTCGGGCAAGACCTACGTGCTGGTCAATCGCATCATCCGCCTCATGCTGGCCGGCGCGCGTCCTGAACAGATCCTGTGCCTCACATTCACCCGGGCGGCCGCTGCGGAGATGGAGACCCGCCTCTTCCGGCGTCTATCGGCATGGATCGTCATGAGCAATCAAGAGCTCCGCGAGGCCATCGCCACCTTGGGCGCACCAACATCCTGGGATGGCAGTTTGGCGGTGGCGCGGCGCCTCTTCACCCGCGCTCTGGAAACCCCCGGGGGCCTTAAGATCCAGACATTGCACGGCTTTTGCGAGAGCGTTCTGCAACGCTTCCCGGTGGAGGCCGGCATTGCCCCCGGCTTTGCCATTATGGACGAGCGCACCTCTGAAGAGCGGATGCAAGACGCCCGCGAGCACGTGCTCAGCCTCGCCGCTCAGGGTGATGCCGCAACGCCTGAGGCAGAGGCCCTCCAACGCATTGTCGTCCACACCCAGGCCACCGGGTTCGACGACGTGCTCACCACCTTGCTCCGCCAGCGCTCCCCATTGGTGGCCGGCTGGTCTCTGGAAGTTGCCACGGCCAATTTGAAGGCGGCGCTTTATGGCGAGCTGGGTCTCGATGCTGACGCAACACCGGAAACGGTGATTGCAGAAGCCTGGGCGGGCGCGGACAGGCCGAGCATCGCTGGAGCCATCGACGCCTTCTCAGCAAGCACCAGCAAGACAGACAAGGACCGTTCCACTGTTCTGGCATCGGCGCTTAGCGATACAGATTGGGATCTCTACACCTCAGCCTTTCTTACAGCCAAAGGAGATCCCCGCTCAGAGCGCAGCCTGGCCACCAAGGCCATCAAGGAGGGCCACCCCGCGGTCTGGCAGTGGCTGGAAGCCGAACAGCAGCGGGTGGTGACCGTAGAAGACCGCCGCAAGGCCGCCGCCACGGCAGAGGCCAGCCACGCGCTTTTCACCCTGGCCAGCATCATCCTGCGCCGCTTCCAAAGCGAGAAGGAGCGCCGCGGCCAGCTCGATTATGACGACCTGGTGATCTATACCCGCAACCTCCTCACCCGGCTCGATGCGGCCTGGGTTCTCTTCCGTCTCGATGGCAACATTGCCCATGTGCTGATCGACGAAGCGCAAGACACCAGCCCTGAGCAATGGGACATCGTGAACCAGCTGACCGCTGAGTTCTTTGTTGGCGATGGTGCGAGAGAGGAACAACGTACGCTCTTTGCGGTGGGTGATCATAAGCAGTCCATATTCTCGTTTCAGGGCGCAGCGCCTGATGAATTCATCGCCCAAAAGGCCCAGCTTCAAGAGCGGGTGGCGTCGGCCGGCCAGCCCTTTGAGGATGTGCGGGTCAATATCTCTTTTCGCTCCACCCAGACCGTGCTCGACGCGGTCGACAGGGTGTTTGAAGATCCGCTTGCCCAAAAGGGCCTGGCTGATGACGATATCCTCCATCAGGCCAACCGGCTGGGTCAATCCGGCCGGGTGGAGCTCTGGCCTCTGTTTGAGCGGGAAGAAGACGATGAACGCGATCCCTACGAGCCGGTGGATGCGCCGGGCGCAGCCGACCCGAGGTTGGAACTCGCCCGCCATATCGCCGCGACCATTAAGTCCTGGCTAGACGAGGGCCACACGCTCACCGCGCGCGGACGGGCCATTGTGCCGGGCGATGTGCTCATTCTGGTGCGCAACCGCACTGTGCTGGCCGATGCGGTGGTGCGCACACTCCGCGACCACGGCATCCCCGTTGCCGGTGCAGACCGCTTGAAGATCAACAGCCATATTGCGGTGATGGATCTGGTGGCGCTCGCCCGGGCCCTGCATTTGCCTGAGGATGATTACGCCTTGGCGTGTGTTTTGAAGAGCCCGCTGGTGCAACATGATGTGGGACGGACCATCACGGATGAAGATCTGATTGACCTTTGCGCCACGCGCCCGGGCAGCTTGATCAGTGCACTGGAGACCGCACCGGGATTTTCCCAAGCCGGCGCCCAACTGGCGGCCTGGCGCACGCTTGCCCGCAGAGCGCGGCCATTTGAGTTTCTCTCAGAGGTACTGGATGTGGGCGGCGCCCGCCGGCGCTTTGCCGAACGCCTGGGCGCAGAAGTGAACGACCCGCTCGATGAGCTCTTGAGCCTTGCGGCTGAGTTTGAGCGCAGCCACCCGCCAACCCTCCACGGTTTCATCACCTGGCTGACCGATGACGCAGACGCTGAGATCAAACGCGACATGGAACACGGCAAAGATGAAGTGCGCGTGATGACGGTTCACGGCGCGAAGGGTCTTGAATCCAACATCGTGATCTTGCCCGACACCACCCGCGTGCCCGATGCGCGGAAGGTCTCCAGCATTCTGACTTTCGAAAACCACATGCCCGTGTGGCGCCTCTCCTCCGCCCACCAGCCCAAGGCCGTGGCTGCCCTGGTGGAGGCTGACATTGCCAAACAGCGTGAGGAGGAAAATCGCTTGCTCTATGTGGCCATGACACGCGCGCGCGACCGGCTCTATGTGGCCGGCACCAAGCGCCAGAACGATCTGGCACCCAATTGCTGGTATGAGCTCGTGCGCCGCGCCCTGGAACCCATTGCCGAGGAAACCGGAGAGGGGCGCTGGGTGCTGGAGGCAGACCAGACCGAAAAGACCGCCGACACAGATGAGAGCGGGGCGCAGGCAACCGTCCCGGCGATGCCGGAGCCCTGGATGCTGAGCCCAGCGCCAGAAGAGCCGGCCGAGCCAAAGCCGCTGGCCCCCTCAAGGCTGGATCTGAAGCGCACCGACGCAGGCACTTTTGCCGAATTGGCCGAACAGCCGGCCGCCTCCCCCCTCCACCAACTGGGCGAAGACCGGTTCCAGCGTGGCCGTCTGATCCATAGGTTGCTGCAAACCCTCCCCGGGCTGCCGGTGGCCGATCGTGCCGAAACGGCAAACCGCTTCCTGAGCGCCCACAGCAGCGATTTGGGCGCCGAAACCCTGGCCTCTGTGCGCGATGAGGTGTTTGCGCTCTTGAATGCGCCCGATCGCGCCCTGAAGGCCGTGTTTGCCCCAACGGCGCTGGCGGAAGTACCCATTTCCGGGAAACTGGACCTTAAGGATGTGTCAGGCCGCCCGATCGTCATTTCAGGCCAGATCGACAGGCTGGCAGTCAGCGACACTGAGGTGCTGATTGTCGATTTCAAGACCAACCGACCTCCCCCGGCCAGCATTGACGGTGTGGCGGAACCCTACATCCGGCAGCTTGCCGCCTATGGGGAGGCGCTGAAATCCATCTATCCCGGCCGCTCCGTCAGGGCTTGGCTGGTGTGGACCTACAATGCCACCGTCATGGAAGTGCCGGCGGAGCGCTTGAAAGCCGCCTTCACATGATTGTGCGTGGCCCGCGCCCCAACCTTGACCCCGGGGCCCTGGATACCTACGTTGGCTGCGAGGCAATGGCCCGCGAATCGCGTGGCCGGCTAATGCAAAGGAATACTGATGTCGAATACAATCGAAGTCACCGATGCTGATTTTGAGGCAACCGTCCTGAATTCAGATACACCGGTCGTTGTTGATTTCTGGGCCGAATGGTGCGGTCCGTGCAAGCAAATCGGCCCTGCGCTGGAAGAACTTGCATCTGATCTTGATGGCAAAGTAACCATCGCCAAGATCAATATCGACGATAATCCCAATGTGCCGGTAAAGTATGGTATAAGGTCCATACCAACGCTGATGATGTTCAAGGGCGGCGAAGTCGCCTCCACTCAGATTGGCGCCACGTCAAAAGGCAAGCTTGCTGAGTGGATTGAATCTGGCGTCTAGGACGCCGGTTTGCCCGTCGCGATTGCGGCCGCCCTTCGGGGCGGCCGTATCCTTTTAGAGCCTAGAAACCTGCTGCATCGGCCTCTTCGGGCGAAAAGTCGATATGAATGTGATTGCCGTCGCAATCATGAACGTTGATCTGCAGGATATTGATGCCGGGTACGCGAACCGCGCGGAACGCGGTCCCCGAGGCGTTCAGGCGCTCCACAAAGTCCGCCAGCCCTGAGGCGGACATGGCAAAGTGCTCAATATTGGGCTCCACCGATTGCGGGGCCTCATCCACGCCCACCAGATGCACCGCCGCGTGATCGCCCGCATAGAGCCACGCACCAGGAAAGGGAAAAGGCGGCCGGTCCCCACTCTCCATTCCCAGCACATCCCGATACCAGGCCACCATGTTGTCCAGGTTGGCGGTCCGGATGTTCACATGATCAAGCTTGTTCAGCTGCATGACAGATCCTCCATGACCCCTCTTGAGAGGGCCTCGCCAAGGTTAGCCCATTGCGGCTTGTCCTCAAAGGCGGAAGCGGACGCCTGCGGTGATCTGGTTTTCGGTGTATTCCTGGCTCGGCACCGTGCTGTCGACCCTGTTGAACTGATACTCGCCCACCAGCTCGATATGCCGCCCGATGGCGTAGGCAAGACCCAGATCCACCTGATAGGTCTCATCAAGACGGCGAATGCCCAGATAGTCGGCGAACGTGACACTGAAGCCGCCAGTGGCCGTCAGATTGCGCCGCAAGCGATGGGTCACCTCTGCATTCACGGTCACGTTCTGGATCGCAGAGGCCCCGGCCGTTGTGGTCTCCCCCAGGTTGCCGGTGGCGCCAAACGTGACGGCGGTGAGCGGTGTCGGGTTCCAGGTGAGCGAGGATGATCCCACAAAGCCATCCGCCGTGCTGAGGGCGCTGTCCTCAAACTCGCGGATGCCATAGCCTGCATCCAGATTGCCCGTGAGCACCGTGCCGAAGTTCAGATCAGCGCCCACGCGGAAATCATAGCCATCAGAATCCCGTTCCAGACCGTTACGGTCGAACGTCTGATCATGCATCCGCCGCGAATATTCAAAAGCCACATAGGGCTGAACCGCTTGGGACACGGCATAGCTCAGACGCAGCTCAACCGAAGGCTCCACGTAATCCTGATCGGAATTGTCCTGCGTGCCGCCCCCCACAAGATCTTCATCGCCAAACATGAACCGGTCCACGCCCACCCGAAGCGAGGGCAGAAACTTGGCGTTCCGGCGCCGGAAGGTCAGATCGGCCCCCAGCTCATGATCTAAGCTTGTGCCGGTGGTGGCGCCTGAATTGTCCCCATCGCTGCTGTCCTGGGAGAGCACATAGCGGCCCTGATAATCAATGGCAAACGAGCGGCGCACATCAATCCGCGCGTCGCCGGTGACCGACAGCTCGTTCCGGTTTTCATCCGTGTCGCCGGGGAAGATCGTATGCGCGCTGGCCACATTGAGCGCCACATTGTGGCGCGGCCCATTGCTTTGCACGTTCAAAGAGGGCCGCAGCACAACGCCAAATGCGGATTCTTCCCCGCTCGGATCCTGGCCCACATTGTCTGTGAACAGAGACGAGATCTCCAGCTCGGGAAAATAGGTGAAGGCCCCGTTACGCAGGCCCAGAGGGGCATAGGGATCTACGGTGCTTTCCACGGGATCCGGCTGGTCTTCGGCGTCAACCGTGCCCGTGGTCTGGGGGTCCAAAGTGCCCAGATCGAACGGCTCTTCCTCAATTGCCCTTGGAATACCGCCGACGCCGGGAATGTCTGAATCAGGGATGCCCCTCAGCGCATTGCGGTCGGCGCGGCGTTGTTGCCGGCGCTGCCGGGCGGCTTCTTGTGGATCTGGATCACGCGGCACAAATTCCTCCGCCGGATCATCAAGAACCGACCTGGTCCCGCGCAGGCCCACAGGTGCTGTGTCGTCAAACCGGTCCGTATTGTTTACCTGCCCGAGCGGCAGGTCGCTGATCGCACCGGATTGCTGCGCTGAAACGCTGCCGGTCCCGGCAAGACACAGCACCGCCGCCAAGATGTACGCGGGAAGTTGCAGATACCGTGTCATCTTGTTAATTAGACGTCCTTGAGTGCTGGTCCGGCCATTGCTCTGCGCGCCGCAAAAGCATCACTTTTGGGGCGCAGGGAAAGGCATGGAAAAACCTAAGAGATTTATGGTTAACAGCAGGTAACGCGGTGCCTTAAAAGGGCACATCGGGTAAGCGTTCGAAAACCTTCTCTTCATGAAGGTGGATTGGGGCAAATACACATGAGTGACACCGCAGAGCACTCACACCTTTCTTCCGACAACCGGATTGAATCCGCACGCCGGACCCTGACCATCGAAGCCGATGGGCTGAAGCATCTGTCCGCCTCCTTCGATGGCCCTTTGGGAACCTCCTTCATCAAGGCCATTGAGACCATTGAAAGCGCCAAGGGCCGGGTCATTGTCTGCGGCATGGGCAAGAGCGGCCACATTGCCCGGAAAATGGCCTCCACCTTCTCGTCCACAGGAACGGCCGCCTATTACGTCCACCCCAGCGAGGCCAGCCATGGCGATCTGGGCATGATCGCACCGGAAGATGTGCTGCTGATCATCTCCAATTCCGGCGAAACCGCAGAGCTGAGGGATATTCTGTCCTACTCCAGACGCTTCGCCGTGCCGCTCATCGCACTCACCAGCAAGCCGGAAAGCGCCCTCGGCACCGCCGCGGACATCGTGCTTGAGCTGCCCCGGCACGCAGAGGCTTGCCCCAACGGTTTGGCGCCCACCACATCAACCACGCTGCAGGTGGCCCTGGGGGACGCTCTCGCCGTGGCTTTGCTGGAAAACAAGGGATTTTCCCCTAAAGATTTCAAAGTCCTGCATCCGGGTGGCCGGCTCGGCGCCTCATTGTCCTATGTGCGCGATGTGATGCATGAGGTGAACGAACTGCCGCTGGTTCACCCCGATACGGTGATGAGCGACACCCTGGTGGTGATGACGTCAAAGCGCTTCGGCTGCGCCGGAGTGGTGGACGGGGACGGCAATCTGGTGGGCGTGATCACGGATGGAGACCTGCGGCGACACATGAAGAACGATCTTCTGGACAACACGGCCGGCACGGTGATGACCCAGAATCCGGTCGTCGCTTCAGCCGATGATCTCGCCTCCGCCGTGTTGGAAACCCTCAACAGCCGGAAGATCACCAGCCTGTTTGTGACCCAGCAGAACAAGCCTGTGGGGATCGTCCACATTCACGATATTCTGCGGGTGGGCGTGAAGTAGCGGCGGTGCAAACCCAAAGCCCACGCTTCCGCAAATACGCGCAAAGACGCTTGCCCTAAGCGCCGCTGGCCCCTCGCTCCGGCTCCACAATCAGGGTCGCGCCCTCTGCGGAAACCACCCGCACCCAGGTGCCCGCCGGGGCATCGGGACCCCGCACTTCCCAGTTGGAATCGTGGATACGCACCTTGCCGCGCCGGTTCTTAATGGCCGTTTCTAAAGGATAAGACTTGCCCACATAGCTCTGCACCCGCTGGTTCAGGTTCGGCAGATTTGTGCCCGCATCGGGCCGGGCGAAGAACTTGCGCGAGATCACCAGGCTCACCACCGCCAACGCCGCGAATGTGAAGCCCTGCAGCTGCCAGCTCATCGGAACCAGCAGCACAACAATGCCGGTGGCCACCGCCGCAAACCCGAACCAGAGGAAGAAGAAGGCCGGCACCACAAGCTCAAGCACAAACATAATGCCGGCCACGATCCACCAGAACCAATCACCATAGGATGCAATGAGGTCGCTCATCAGTTCAGTTTCCGTGTCTCATGCGCTCTCGCGGCGCCTAGGATGCCGAAGTGTTTGGCACACGTCCAGAGCGGCGGGTGGGCCGGGCGGCACCATTTCCGCTGCCACCGTCATTATTGAAGGTTTCCCGGGCGATTTCCGTAATGCCGCTCAGAGCGCCGATCACGCCGGTGGCCTCAACCGGCAGCATAAGCACCTTCTGGTTTGGCGCGCTGGCCAGCTTCTCCAGGGCCGTCACATAATTGTTGGCCACGAAGTAGTTGATCGCCTGCACATCCCCCTTGGCAATGGCTTCAGACACCATGGTGGTTGCCGCAGCTTCCGCCTGGGCCTGGCGCTCGCGGGCCTCCGCCTCGCGGAATGCGGCCTCTTTCTTGCCTTCCGCCTCCAGAACGGCCGACTGTTTTTCACCTTCAGCCGTCAAGATAGCAGATTGCCGGGCCCCTTCTGCCTCAAGGATCTGCGCACGCTTGTCTCGTTCCGCCTTCATCTGGCGGGCCATGGCGTCCACCAGATCGCGCGGCGGGGCAATATCCTTAATCTCGATCCGCGTCACCTTAATGCCCCAAGGCTGCGTGGCATGGTCCACCACCGACAGAAGCCGGGCATTGATCTCGTCACGCTGGGACAGAAGCTCGTCCAGATCCATGGAGCCCATAACCGTCCGCACGTTGGTCATGGTGAGGTTCAACACCGCATTGTGAAGGTTGTTCACCTCATATGTGGCCTGGGCTGCGTCCAGCACCTGGTAAAACGCAACACCGTCCACGGTCACCATGGCGTTGTCCTTGGTGATCACTTCCTGGCTCGGCACTTCCAGAAGCTGTTCCATCATGTTCATTTTCGAACCGATGGCATCGATGAACGGAATGAGGATATGCAGACCCGGTGTCAGGGTTTTGGTGTACTTGCCGAGCCGTTCTACGGTCCAGTTAAAGCCCTGGCTGACAATGCGCACCGAGCGCACCACCACGATGACCACCAGCAAAACAAGGATCATTATCACAATACTACCGGCTTCAAACATATCAGGACCTCCTTCAGAGCGGCGCGCCTTTGCGCTTTTACCGCAGCATGATTTGCAAGAACAAGACGC
Source organism: Pseudomonadota bacterium (assembly GCA_039180225.1). Lineage (GTDB taxonomy): Bacteria > Pseudomonadota > Alphaproteobacteria > Rhizobiales > CAJQND01 > JAAEUE01. The sequence continues at coordinate 8,177 of JBCDDQ010000054.1, read as the reverse complement.
GGGGGCACACGCAGATTTAGCCCGGATCGGTGTGATTCGGTGCCCTTCGTTCACAAGCGCGCGAGCGGGTTCGTTTCACAAAAACGCCCCATCAAGGCGACTTTGCCAACCACGCGTCAGGTTCCATTTTCGTTTCATTGGATATGGGTCCGCGCAGGCCCCACCGCAAGATTTATCGAAATTGCGGTCGCAAAACAGTCTTAATGGCTCCATAATCATCGCGAGGATCCAGATGCGGCAGCCTGACATTTTCCACGAAGCGTTTAAGGAACGGCCCTATTGGTGGGAGGCCTACGCGCCGGAAGCCCCTGAGCTTGCCGATGTGCCGGCCACCAGCGAGGTCGCGGTCATTGGCGCAGGTTATGCCGGCCTCGCCACGGCGCTTGAACTCGCCAAGCTGGGTTTGGAAGCAACCGTAGTGGATGCGGCCGAGCCCGGCTACGGCGCCTCAACCCGGTCAGGTGGGCTGATTGGGGGCAGCCACTCCATCAAAAAACCCCTGGTGGCCAAAGCACCCACAGCGGAACGGGCCGCCGAAATGATGTCGGATGCGGCCGATGGCTTCTATCTTCTGGAGAAGCTGATTGAGGAAGAAAACATAGAATGCGGCTTTCACCGCACCGGACGGTTCACCGGGGCCATTTCCACCAAACATTACAGGGCCCAGGAAAAGCAATGCATCGCGATGAACGAAAGCAGCGATGCGGGCGCTTATATGGTGCCCCGCGAGCGCGTGCGCGAGGAGATCGGCAGCGATTATTACCGCGGCGGACTTGTGGCCACCGAGGCGGCCCACCTGCACCCGGCGCTTTACTATGCGGGCCTGAAACGGGCCGCAGAGGCACGCGGCGTCAGGATTTGCGCCAAGGCGGGCGTCACCGCCCTGGACCAGGACGCCAGCGGCTGGACTCTCAAAACAGAACGCGGCACCATCACCGCACGGGATGTTGTGGTGGCCACCAACGGCTATACCGGCAGCCTCACCCCCGGTTTCAAGCGCCGGCTGGTGCCCATCAGCGCCTACATTATCGCCACCGAGGAGTTGCCGGCTGATCTGCTGGCCTCCATCAGTCCGAAAAACCGCTCGTTTGTGGAGACGCTTCGGATTGTGCCGTTCTTTCGCCTGTCACCCGACGGGACACGGCTTATTTTCGGAAGCCGGGTGAAATGGCGCGATCTCAGCGCTGCGGAGATGGCGCCGCTGATCTTCGAGCGGGCCCTGGAGCGCTTTCCCGAACTGGCCGATTACAAGATTACCCATGCCTGGAACGGCAATGTGGCGCTGACCATCGATGAACAACCCCATCTCGGCAAGCTGGAGGGCCTGCACTATGCCCTGGGCTGCAACGGCTCGGGTGTGGCGCAGATGACCTATATGGGCACGCAACTGGCCCGCAAGATTGCCCAAGTGGCCAATTATCGGTGCGCCTTTGACACCGGCGCGTTTCCCACGCACCCGCTCTACACGGGCAACAAAACCCTGCTGGTGCCCATGGTGGGCAACTATTTACGGTTTCGGGACTGGTGGGACCGGCGCTCCGGATAGGCTTATGGCGCACTTTTGATCGCTGGCGTTTACTAAAGCCTGCAAAAAACGCTTTGGGTTCGGCCAACACTTGCTAAAGTCATGTGGCGGCTAGGGAATGGGTACATGTTAGTAAAGAGCGATCGGCTGCACATTCATGGATCAAGCCAATTTATCACCAAAAGATCCGACACTTGAGGATGAAGGATCTTTCCGTCTTCAAACCATCTCCATTGAGGCCATCATTCCGGACCCTGAACAGCCCCGGAAGGACTTCGATGAGGAGCGTTTGCGTGAGTTGGCGGAGACCATCAAGGACATTGGCATCATTCAGGCCCCTGTTGTGCGTCCCATGTCCAAGAAGGGACGCTACATTTTGGTGGCCGGAGAGCGCCGCTGGCGGGCCGCCAAACTGGCCGGCCTCACCGAGATTGACGTCAAGGTGCATGAGCGCGAGGACTACCGGACGATCTCACTGATTGAGAATCTCCAACGGGAAGATTTGTCTCCTGTTGAGGAAGCGGCCGCAATTGCAGAGCTCATTGAGCAAGATCCGAACATCAATCAGAGCAATGCCTGGCAGGTGATCGGCAAGCCGCGTCAGACCGTGAATCAGCTCTTGAAGATCAACGCGCTTCCGGCCCTGATCAAGATTGAAAGCGCAGAACTCAACACACCAAAGACCATTCTCATAGAATTGGCGCAAATCAGCGATTTAGATATCCAGCTCAGCCTGTGGGACCGGGCGCGGCAAGGCAGATTGCGCGTCTCGGACATCAGAAATGCCAAGCCCCGCAAGCCCAGAGCGGCAAAATCCGCTTTTGACGGTGCTAGTAAACTAGCAACTGTCGATCAGACCATCGAGCAAGGCGAGAGATTTTTCCGGATGTTGGCTGATCTCGAGCCATCGAAGATGAGCAATTATGAGCGCGACAAGGTCTCAGATTTGGCCACAAGTTTGGCTCGAAATTTTTCATCGCTAAAGCGTAAATTGAGTCAAAGCGACGACCGGGATTTCTGAATTCCGGCATCTTACGGGAAAACCTGCCAGCATTTCCCAGATGGCCTCACGCCCCCTCGCGCACGGCCGGTGTCCGGCCACCCTCTCCAGTTCACCAGAGCGCCAAAGATCGCCGCCGCGTGATTCGCGGGGTCAGAAACACCGAAATAGGGATATAAGGAAAAATCCTATAATCAGATGGCCGGTTTTCCGCCAGCTCGCCCACCGCTATCCCTCCGACGAGAGTGAATTGCGGTCTCCTTCGTCAGAACACTGAAATCACTTAATAAATTTTAGAGTGAGTCTTCCCTCTACTAAAACGTCGCCAAACTCAGTCCGCGCCGCCAGGCAAGGGCTTTTCTTTCAGGTTCACCCGTCCGATCAGCTCTCCGCTGCGGATATTGATGATCAGGATCTCATCGGCGGCGGCTTTGGTCACATGGACGGCCATCCGGTCGCCGTCAATTTCGATCTGGCTCACCAGCGTTCCCCTCTCCACCTCCACATCCAGCTTGGAAAAGCCCTGGAGAGGCCCGGCGCCTTGCGCGGTGATCTGCGATGAGCTCTTGCTCTCATAGGTCATGGCCCGGTAGATGATGGTTCCTATGACCACCACCGTGCCGCCCACAAGCAGAACACTCATGATGGCGATCGCCATCTTCAGGCGGGCCATGTTTTTTGGCTCTCCCAGGGGGTTATGCACTTCCGGCGGAACCGATTGAGCGCGGTCGGCGCCTTGCGCGGCCCGCTCTGCTTGCTTGCGATCTGACATGGACCCTAGTTCCCCAATGTCCCCCGATGTGCGCACATTCACCGTCAGCGATGAAGAGGCTGGAGACCGCATTGACCGTTATCTCAGCCTCAAACTCGATGACCTGAGCCGAAGCCGTTTCAAGGCCCTGGTGAAAGAAGGTCAAGCCGCCGCCAACGGGATTAAGATACTTGAGCCGAACTACCGGGTCAAACAGGGCGAGCAGATCTCCATCATCATTCCCGAGCCCGAAGACCCGGTGCCCAAGCCGGAGAACATACCCCTCAGCGTGGTTTTTGAGGATGATGACCTGATCGTTATCGATAAACCGGCCGGCATGGTGGTGCATCCGGCAGCGGGAAACTGGAGCGGAACCCTGGTCAATGCGCTGATCGCCCATTGCGGCGACAGCCTGTCAGGGGTGGGCGGGGTGCGCCGCCCCGGCATCGTCCACCGGCTCGACAAGGAGACCACCGGCCTCATGGTGGTGGCCAAGAACGACCGGGCGCACGCAGGTTTGAGCGCGCAATTCGCCGCCCACGGGCGCGATGGGCGCATGCACAGGCGCTATCAGGCGATCGTTTGGGGCGTACCGGAGCGCAGTAAGGGCACGGTGGAGGCGCCCTTGGGGCGCAAACAGGCCAACCGTCAGAAGATGGCGGTGCTGAAAGAAGGGGCCGGAAAGTACGCCGTAACGCACTATGAGGTGCTTCAAACGCTCCCCGATAGCGCCCGGGCGAGCCTCATTGCGTGCATCCTGGAGACCGGCCGCACACACCAGATACGCGTCCACATGGCCCATATCGGCCACCCGTTGCTTGGAGACACGGTCTATGGCTCCCACTTTGCCGCAAGCGCCAGAACGCTCTCAGAGACCGCTCAGGCGCGTTTGGCGCAATTGGGGCGCCAAGCCCTCCACGCGGGCGAGTTGGGCTTTGAGCACCCTCTCAGCGGCCAGCAAATGCGCTTTCAGAGCCCATTGCCCGACGACATGGCCGCTCTGCTGCAGGCGCTACACGCCAGTTAGCCCAAAGCCGCCTGCTCGGCCATGTAGAACATCAGGAAGGCGATCAGCGCGAAGAAGAACGAGCGCAGCCGCCGGGCGTTGTCGTTCTCGCCCCCCATTTTTCTGAAGAGATCGGGCAGCTTGAAACTGGTGCCGAACAGATTGAAGAGCGAGAAGGCCACGAAGAACAGCCCCAGAGAGAAAAACATCCAGCTCATAATCCCTCCAATCCTTCAAAGTCACCAGAAAGCTGAATCATTTCGCTACCGTTTCTAATAAGGCGGTCAGCCCATCCCGGTAGCTTGGGTAGGCCAGTTCAACACCCAGTTCCTGCTTGATCCGCGCGTTGGCGACCCGTTTGGATTCCGCATAGAAGCTGCGCCCCATGGGTGACATATCGGCCTCTTCAAAGGCCACTTCCGGCGGCGCCGGCCGGCCGAGCAGCTCTGCAGCATAGGCCACCACGTCTTGAGGCGGAGCGGCCTCATCGTCACACACGTTGTACACCCGGCCCGGATTGGGCTGGTCAATGCTGGCCTCTAGGATGCTGGCAATATCGTCCACATGGATCCGGCTGAACACCTGGCCCGGCTTGACCACCCGGCGCGATTTGCCGTTCAGCACGGACAGCAGCTGGTTGCTGCCCGGCCCGTAAATGCCGGCGAGCCGGAAAATGTGGAGCGGCAGACCATCGGTTGCCTGCAGCCCCTGCCAGGCGGCCTCGGCGGCCACGCGGCGCCGCCCACGCTCCGTGGCCGGCATCAGCTCGGAGGTTTCGTCCACCCAGCCTCCCTGCCGGTCGCCGTAGACACCGGTGGTGGAGAGATATCCCGCCCACTGCAAGCGCGGCGCCAGGGCGGCAATGTCCCCGGCATGGCAGTCATAGACCGGGTCACCCTCAGGCCCGGGCGGAGCCGAAAGGAGGATGTGGGTGATCTCCCCAGCCAATTTGGCAAACCCCTCAATGGGCTTGGTTCCGTCGAATATGTGCCCCTCAAAGCCGTCCTGGGCCAGGCGTGCGCGCTTGTCTTCAGTGCGCACCGTCCCGCTCACGCGCCAGCCCTTCTGCACCAGGCGCCGGGCCAGGCGCCCGGCCGAATAGCCAAGGCCAAAACAGAACATATGCGTCATCCGTTCACACCCCATTCCGCCAGTACGGCCGGATCATCCTCGCCGGCTCCATGCGCCACGCGCAGTGCGGCAAAGGCCTCATCATCGATCAATTGCGCCAGCGCCCAGACCGCCATGGCCCGCACCAGAGGCGAGGGATCGCGCAACAAAGCCTCGGCCGGTGCGGCCAGGGCAATCTTCCCTGAATTTCCAATGGCGATCAATACGTTGCGGATGAACCGGTCCCGCCCGGCCCGTTTGACCGGGCTGGCGCGGAACAGCGCCCGAAAGCCCGCATCGTCCAAGCCCGCCAGAACTGCCAGATCCGGCGCCACAAGCTCATCACGGGCCGCCAGCTTGGCCTCGCGCCCTTCGGCAGCGAACTTGTTCCACGGACACACCGCCAAACAGTCATCGCATCCGAAGATATGGTTGCCCATGGCGGACCTGAGATCGGCCGGAATATGGCCTTTATGCTCAATGGTGAGGTAAGAGATGCAGCGCCGGGCATCCAGCTGATAGGGGCCCGGAAACGCCTTTGTCGGACAAATGTCCAAACAGGCCTGGCAGGAGCCGCAATGATCGGCTTCCGGGTTGCTGTGCTCCAGCTCCAAGTCCGTCAGAATTGTGCCCAGGAACAGCCAGGAGCCCTGCTCGCGGGCCACAAGGTTGGTGTGCTTGCCTTGCCAGCCAATCCCGGCCATCTGTGCCAGGGGTTTTTCCATCAGCGGTGCCGTATCCACAAACACCTTCACCTGACAGTCCTCCGCAGCAGCCAGCCAGCGGGCAATGCGCTTCAGCTTCTTCTTGATCAGATCATGATAGTCATGCCCTAGCGCATAAACGGAGATGACCCCGGTCTCCGTGTACTCCAGCCGCTTTAGCGGATTTATTTCGGGACCGTAATTTAGCCCAAAAACTATGGCAGATCTGGCCTCCGACCACATGGCGTCCGGTGAGACGCGACGCTCTTCGGTTTCGACCAACCAGGCCATGTCGCCGTGATAGGCATTGGCCAGAAAGTCCCGCAGACCTCGCGCTTGCCTGGCACTGCCCTGCGCTGCGGCAAACCCCACAGTGGTGAAGCCTTCCGCTTCGCCTTGTGCCTTGATTTGCGCTTTGAGCCTTTGGGTCATGGTCAGGTGGCAGGGTCTCCGCTTGTTAAAAAGGATTTTTCCTTCAGATGCGGAAATCGTCTGCATTCAGCAGGCACGTGAGGCTCAGCCCCTGTTTGCTCAACGCGTCCTTGGCCCCTTCCAGCCGATCGACGATGGTGATCACCCGGTTCACGGTCACCCCATTTGCGCGCACGGTTTCAATCGCCTTCATCACCGAGCCGCCCGTGGTGGTGACGTCTTCCACCATCACCGCGGTCTTGCCGGCCAAATTGGCGATGTCTTCGCCCTCGATCGTCGCCTGCGTGCCGTGCTCCTTGGCCTCCTTGCGGATCCAGATGAGCGGGATGGGCGCACCGGTCTGAAAACTGCGCAGGGAGATGGCATTGACAATGGGCACAGCCCCCATGGCCAAACCGCCCACCACGTCGCAGGGACCTTCGGCCAGCTTGTCCAGCATGAGATCGGCAATCAGCACCAGCCCCTCAGGCTGGGACATGGTCATTTTCATGTTGAAGTAAAAATTACTCGTCCTCCCGGAAGCCAGCGTCTTGGCTTCTCCTTCGGAAAACGAGCGCTCACGTACGATCTCTTTCAAACGGACGAGTTTCTCCGCGCTGGTCATGATGGCCTCTCCTCCCAAGCAATGGTGCCGCCTTGTCCGGCAGATGGGGTCTCAAGTCAACGCTGAGCGCCGAAATGTCAACATTTCTGGAACACAATGTAACGGCCCACCGCATCCTCGCCCTTAAAATAGGCCCCTGGGCGGATTTCGCGCACATGCAGGATGCCGCGGCCGGTCAACTCCCGGATTTTTGGGCCAAATCCGTTTTCCACCCAGACTTCGGCGTTCACCGTACAGGCAAACACCGCGCCCGGCTTCAAGATGCGAAAGATCTCATCAAACGCCACCGCGCCCACATGGGCGTGGGTGAACGTGCCGGACGAAATGGCCGCATCATAGGTGTTATCGGCAATCTCCAAGGCGTCAGTGAGATCAGCCTCAATCAAAGCTGTATAGATCCCCTTCATGTCCGCCTGCCTTAGCATTTCCGGCGAAATGTCGATGCCATCCAGGGTATTGAACCCGCGCTCACGCACGGCCAGACCGGCAAGGCCCGTGCCGCATCCCACGTCCAGAATGTGAACATCCGGATCGTCCACATATTCGGCGAAAATCGACGCAACGGCCCGGGGCGAGAGATAGTGCAGCCCTTGCTCCAGATGGTCATCATAGCTGTCGGCCCAGTCGCGGTAGAGAGCCAGAGACTGATCTGGCGTCTCCAGCTCATAGGCCCTGGCGAGCAGCGCATCGGGGTCCGCGCCGGCCAGCTTCTTCTCGCTTTGCTGTGTCATTTGACCACTATAGCGCAAGGTCCGCACCTCGGGTAGAACCGGCCCCTTAAACGATCCGCCCAAGGCCCCCGACCCCCTTGCACCAAGTCATCACCATCGTTGCCCCGGTTTTCGCCTTCATGGTGATGGGCTGGCTCGCGGCCCGTTCGCGCTTCTTGGATGTGACCGTGGAGAAGGGCCTTTCGGCGTTCGCGCTTTGGGTGGCTGTGCCGGCGCTCTTGTTCCGGCTCACGTCCGAGGCCGAACTGCCCGATATCGCGCCCTGGGGCTATTGGCTGGCCTTCCTGGTCAGCGGGATCGCCTCTTGGATCGGG
>JBCDDQ010000053.1:0-19630 GCA_039180225.1 Pseudomonadota bacterium | reverse complement strand
TTTCACCGCGCGATCTTGAATAAAATAGAAATAACTCAGTTTTCTAAGGCTTTTGGTGTGTTTTACCGTCAATTTTATTGAATTTATGCTTGGGCCGTGTAATGTTCATTTAAATCAGGCGAGGAGCTAGGCCATGACAGATACATCATCCGGAAACAACTATGATGTGGGCAACACGCTCTTAAGCGGGTCAACCATCATCCTTGTTGGGTTCGTTTTGAAGGACCTCAAGCTGGATACGACCGCGGCCAAATACCCGCCGACACGCAACAATGCCAACAACTTCATTGGCAAAATGCTGACGAACGACGCCGGTCCCAACAATAATCTGGATCCTGGGCTTGCGAGAATTTACGGCTTCATCGCGTCCGGCCGCTATGTGGAGCTGGATGCACCCACCATCTTCTTGGTCCACGGGGGCGGAGAAGACATTGTCAATCTCGCCGGTCAGGAAATCAGCCTTGTCATTCAGGACTTCAAGTTCCCGAACGGCGAAAACAGCAGAGCCAAGGGTTGGGCCTACGACGAATCTGATTTCTCCATGACGCTGGACGTGAGCACCGGGCCGATTGCCGACCTGATCGAAGCAGGCATGGGTGAGGGAGCCGTGAGCGGCTCCAGGGTCAGCGGTTCGCGTGTGAGCGGCTCGCGAGTGAGTGGTTCGCGAGTGAGTGGTTCGCGGGTCAGTGGCTCGCGCGTAAGTGGTTCGCGGGTCAGTGGCTCCAGGGTCAGCGGCTCGCGCGTGTCGGGGGCGGACGACTAAGTCCTCAAAACCTAAACTCAGAGTTGGAATACTGGATGGCGCAAGGATCTCTTGCGCCATCTTTTTTTGCCTAGAGGCCTGCCTTCTGAAGGCCTTCCACCAAGTGCTCGGTGTCCTCAGGATACTTATCGGGCATAATCTTGGCCCATTGTTCCAGCGAGAAGTTGGGATGGGCTTCCATCACCTTGGAGGCATGAAAACGCGCCTGATTGTGGCGACCCAACTGGGCATAGCTGGCTGCCAGCAGACGCTGGCCCTCTGCCGGGTTGTTCATCTTCAGCACGGTGCTGATCGCATCTTCATAGCGCTTCAGATTGTAATAGGCCCCGCCCAGATCCCACAAATACTGATCAGGATAATAGGGGTTGAGCCGCATTGCGGTGAGGAACAGCTCAACTGCATCCTCTGAGCGTCCGGAATGCTGGAGCGTGTCGGCGAAGTCGGCCATCAGGTCAGCATCATTGGGGTTCAGGCTCAGCGCTTGCTCGTAAGCGCGGATCGAGGCGTCATGTTCCTTTCGGTAAAGATGGGCAAAGCCCAGTTCGCCGTAGCCGCGTGCGTCTGAGGCATCCAACCGCACGGCCATGAGTGCATAGTCGAGAGCTTGGTCCAACGGCTTCTCATTGTCGCTAACCCAGTTGTAGCGCCAGCCAATGTTCAGTGTGCGTGAGATGCCGGCCACAGCGCGAGAATAGCTGGGGTCGATCTCGTGGGCCTCGTCATAAAGTGCGCGCGCCTCTTCATTATCCTCGCGGCGGTACTTGAAGATTTGCTGCTGCGCTTTCAGCACCCGGTCATAGGCGGCCAGATCGGACGGGGGCCGGCTAAACGCCCGCTCGGTTTCCGTCACCTCAATTTGTACGTTTGTGGCCGTCACCACGGTGCTAACGATCTCGTCTTGAACATCGAAGATGTCATCTAGCGTGCGATCGTAGCGTTCTGCCCAGATGGTCCGTTCGGTCTCCGCATCCACCAGTTCCACAGAGATCCGCGCGCGGTTGCCGGCTTTGCGCACGGTCCCTTGGGCCACATACCTGACCCCCAGTTCCATGGCCGCTTGCTGTGGGCGTACATCCTTGTTGCGATAAATGAACGCTGAATTGCGCGCGATAACAAAAAGATTATGGAAGCGAGAGAGATTGGACGTGATGTCTTCGGTGATCCCTTCCACAAACCAACTGTCTTTTTCTTCCCTGTTGTAGTCCTTAAAGGGCAAGACAACCACGGACGGACGGTTGGGTAGCTGGGCTTTCTCTTGGCGGCTGATGATACGTGGGCTGCCGGCGGCGGCAACCATCTGCCCTTCTTTTCGCACCGCGTAGACATCGATGGGCTCGGCGATGTTCTTCAGCTTCTGGGTGCCCAGGGCTTCATAGGAGCAGGCAATCCGGCTTTTGACCTGATCATAGACCGCCCCGCTGATGCACACCCCGCCCGGATCTGCCAGGCCCTCAAGCCGCGAAGCGATGTTGACCGCGCTGCCGTGAACGCCGGTGCTGCTTTGCAGCACATCGCCAAGATTGATCCCGACCCGGAATTCTACGCGGTTCTGCGCAACTTCATTCTTCTTCGCGATAAAGTCTTGGGCTTCGACGGCACAACTGACCGCATTTACTGCGCTGCCAAACAGCGCAAACACGCCATCGCCGCGGATCTGAACAATCTCGCCTTCATGCTCTGAGCAGAAGTGCTCGAACAGCTCGATATAGTCGCTGATGATATCGAGAGCGACCTCTTCGTCACCGGCGACGAGGGAGCTATAGCCGACAATGTCAGCGAACAGCATTGCTCGTAACTGCCGGCTCTTTTCCGCCATTCCGCTACACCCTGCAAATCCTGCCTCAACCACCGGGCGAGCAAGATTCAATTTATGATAGTCTCGGACACGAGGACGCAATCCCCCTCGCAGTTCCCACTCCCAACATTCAGTTTGTTACATAATTTCGTGTTCGGCAATAAGTAGAAAAGATCGATAAATCGATACAATCTCCATTTATCACCACAATATGATAATTATGTCAGAGATTCTGGCCACTTACGGGCTGAGTCAGGCGAACGGCCAAGTCTGATTTCAACAGAGTCGTCGAGTTTGTCTATCAAGGCCTGGCGATGTTCGTACCACTCGCTGCTCAACAATCCGATAGACAAAATGTCAAAATGCTTGCCGGCCGCAAACCATGCTTGGCGCATGAGGCCCTCTTGAGTGAATCCGACCTTTTGAGTGAGTTTTTGCGACGCCAGATTGTCTTCACGCAAGTAGGAGGTCAGTCTGTTCAATCTGAGTTGATTGAAGGCCATGTCGATCACCATGGCCATGGCCCGGCTGCCGATGCCGATTTGACGCAGATTATTGGAGACATAAATTGCGATCACCGCATCGCCATGGATGTAATTGATATTGTCCAGCCCGATGATGGCCACCACTTCGCCTTCATCATTTTCCAGGGCATACCAATACGCCTTCGCGGGCTCAGGCCCTTTCAGCACCTCGGCCCAACTGGCGGACACGGTTGCCTCATTGACGGGCATCGCGCAGCCGCGGTCAAACAGGCAGAGGTCTGCAAGGTGCTCAAACCAACGCGCAATCGTTGGCATGTCATCCATTGACATGGGACGCAGGCAGTAGGATTTGCTTGCCGGTTCCGCCATCTCTCTCATTTGCTCCCAGCACGAGAATAAAGCCGTAACGAGCAATCTTAGCCGGAATTGTATAGTTGCATATGAGAAATGTCACAAATGATGAAGTAAAGACCAAGTGACATTCGTCCGCCTACGGCCCATCTGTCTTGGTTCGAGACAGAGGGTCCTCGCCAAAACCGTCTTCAATCAAATTCCAGGAGCAGATCCTTGGCATCGATCTGGGTCCCGGCCGGGGCAACCACAGCTTTGATGGTTCCGGACCGGTCTGCATGGATCGAGGTTTCCATCTTCATGGCCTCAATGGTCAAAAGCACATCGCCCTCGCTCACCGCTTGCCCAGCACTCACCGCAACCGACGACACCAGGCCCGGCATGGGGGCGGGCAAGTGGTTGGGGTTTTGTGGATCCGCCTTGGGCTGGGACACCAGATCGCCCACCACCGACCGGTCGGGCACGCGGATGGAGCGCGGCTGGCCGTTTAACTCAAAGAACACCCGGCGGTTGCCTTCATCGTCCACCTCGCCAATGGTCTGGCAGCGTATGTGGAGGCGTTTGCCGGCCTCCAGGTCCACCCCGATTTCCGCTCCGGGCTCCATCCCATAAAAGAAGTTCAAGGTGGGGATCACTTCCACCGGCCCATACTCGCGCCTGCGCGCCACATAATCCTTAAACACTGCCGGGTACATGGCATAGGAGTTGAGCTCTTCATCGCTCACTTTGCGCCCGGCGGCCTTCTCCGCCTCTTGTCTCAGCTCGCCAAGGTCGGCCGGTGGCAGATCTGCGCCGGGCCTCTTGGTTGAGGCCTGCTTGCCTTTAAGGACCTTCGCCTGCAGCTCCTCCGGAAAGCCGTTGGGCGGCTGGCCAAGGTCGCCTGAAAAGAAGCTGACCACGGACTCCGGAAACGCGATCTCACGGCCCGGGTCTTCCACGTCTGCACGGCTTAAGCCGGCCGACACCATCATGAGCGCCATATCACCCACCATCTTGGAGGAGGGGGTAACTTTGACGATGTCGCCGAACATGGCGTTCACGTCCGCATAGGTTTTGGCCACGTCGTGCCATTTGTTGGCAAGCCCCAGGGAGCGTGCCTGCTCCTTCAAGTTGGTGAACTGCCCACCCGGCATTTCGTGCAGATAGACTTCCGATGCCCCGGCGCGCATGTCCGGTTCAAACGCGGCGTATTGGTCGCGCACCTCCTCCCAGTAATCGGAGAAGGCACGGATGTTGGAGCTGGAGAGCCCGGTTTCGCGGTCCGTGTTCTGAAGAGCTTCAACAAGCGAGCCCAAGTTCGGCTGAGACGTGAGGCCGGAGAGCGAATCCATCGCCCCATCTGCCGCATCCACGCCTGCTTCTGAGGCAGCCAGGATGGTGGCCGCCGAGATCCCCGATGTGTCATGGGTGTGCAGATGTAAGGGCAGGCCGGTCTCCTGCTTCAAGGCCGGAATGAGAACTGAGGCTGCCGCCGGCTTCAAAAGGCCGGCCATATCTTTCAAGCACAAAACATGCACGCCGGCCTCTTTAAGCTCGCGCGCCATCTTCAGATAGTAGTCGAGGTTATAGGTGCCGCGGCGAGGATCCAGCAGATCGCCCGTGTAGCAAATGGCGCCCTCGCAGAGTTTGCCGCTTTCGCCCACCGCGTCGATCGCCACGCGCATGTTCTCGACCCAGTTTAAGCTATCAAACACCCGGAACACGTCCATCCCGCGGTCTGCGGCCTGGCGGATGAACTCTTGCACGATGTTATCTGGATAGCTGGTGTAGCCCACCCCGTTGGAGCCCCTGAACAGCATTTGCAGCATGTGTCCCGGCATCGCCTCGCGCATCTTGCGCAGCCGCTCCCAAGGGCACTCGTCCAGAAACCGCATCGCCACATCGAATGTGGCCCCGCCCCAGCACTCCAGCGAGAACAGGTCCCGCAAATGCGACTGATAGGCAGGCGCTGCGGCCACAAGATCGTAAGTGCGCACACGCGTGGCCAGAAGGGACTGGTGCGCATCGCGCATGGTTGTGTCGGTCAACAGCAGAGCCCTCTGCGCCAGCATCCACTGTGCAACCGCCCCTGGGCCGTCGTCATCCAAGATGCGCTTTGCAGTCTCTTGGGGAGGGGGGACCTCTTGCAAATTGGACGGCAGCTTTGGCGGACCCACATGGCGCGGAGGCTTCGGTCTGCCGTTCGCCTCGCGTTGGCCGTTCACGTTCACGTCGGCAATGTAGCGCAACAGGCGCGTGGCCCGGTCGCGCCGTTTGGGAAACTCGAACAGTTCGGGTGTGTCATCGATGAAGCGCGTTGTGTAGTCCATCGCCCTGAACTTGGGATGGTTGATCAGGTTCTCTACGAAGGTAATGTTCGTGGCCACGCCGCGAATCCTGAACTCACGCAAGGCCCGGTCCATGCGGGCAATGGCTTCCTCCGGCGTTGGGGCCCAGGCTGTGACCTTTTCCAGTAGTGAATCATAGTAGCGGGTGATCACGGCGCCTGAATAGGCCGTGCCCCCGTCCAGACGGATCCCGAATCCGGTTGCGCCGCGATAGGCCGAGATGCGGCCGTAGTCAGGGACAAAGTTATTCTCAGGATCTTCTGACGTAACCCGGCATTGCATGGCGTGCCCGTTGAGAACGATCTCATCTTGGTCAGGCACACCGCTTTCTTCAACAGCCCCGATACGCGCGCCTTGAGCAATGCGGATTTGAGCTTTGACAATGTCGATGCCGGTGACTTGCTCGCTCACCGTATGCTCAACTTGAATGCGCGGGTTGACTTCGATGAAATAGAACGCGCCGCTGTCAGCGTCCATAAGGAACTCGGCCGTACCTGCGTTCACATAGTTGGCGCGCTGGGCCAACAAAAGGGCCGACTGACAGAGCTGCGTGCGTTCCTCGTCGCTGAGATAGGGGGCAGGCGCGCGCTCGATAACCTTTTGATTGCGCCGTTGGATCGAGCAGTCCCGTTCCCAAAGATGCACAATGTTGCCATGGGTGTCCCCCAAAAGCTGCACCTCCACATGGCGGGCGTTGCGCACCAGTTTCTCCAAGTAAACTTCGCCATTGCCAAAAGCGTTTTCCGCTTCACGCCGGCCTGCATGGACGTTCTCCAAAAGCTCAGCCTTGCTTTCGATCACGCGCATGCCGCGGCCCCCGCCGCCCCAGCTGGCTTTCAGCATTACCGGAAAACCGATCTCATCGGCCAGCTTCAGAATGTCTGCGTCGTCCTCGGGCAGGGGGCCCGTTGCGGGCATGACGGGCGTGCCAGCGGCCACGGCCATCTGGCGTGCAGACACCTTATTGCCAAGCGAGCGCATCACCTCAACGGGCGGACCGATCCACGTCATGCCGGCGGCCATTATGGCCTCTGCAAACTCCGGCTTCTCAGAAAGGAAACCGTAGCCCGGGTGGATGGCATCTACACCGGCCTCCGTGGCGATACGGATGATGTCATCTATGTCCAGATAAGCTTTGACCGGCCCGGAGCCTTCGCCGACGCAAAACGCCTGATCGGCCTTGAACCTGTGCAGTGAGAGCTTGTCCTCGTTTGCGTAGATGGCAACAGTGTGGATGCCCAGCTCGTTGGCGGCCCGGAGCACCCGGATCGCGATCTCGCCCCGATTGGCAACCAGCAGCTTTTTGATTTTCATGGCAGGCACCCGCTCTTTCCCCGATGGTTTGGACCGCGGAGAGATCTAGCACGTAATGGCTCTGCACAAACACGCCAAAGTGGATAAGCTCAGCACGTCCCAAGAAGCGGAGCGGTCAGGCGGCCATAAAGATCTCTACGAACTCTCTTCGCATAGCGGCATACCACGGCGGTTCTGCCGGCCAGGTGTTGAGATTGCTCAGAGCATCCCCGGGATAAGCCTCCCCAAAGTTCTTTGTGTAGGCCTCACCTGCATATTTGTCGGCGCCCCTGACCGGAGAGTTGTATCCGTGGATCCGGATCGCCTGGCCCGCATTCTGCGGGGTGTAAGCGAACTCCAGGAACGCATAGATCTGGTCGATGTTCCTGGCGCGCGCGGAGACCGCGATACCATCCACCCAGGTCAAGGCGCCTTCCTTGGGCGCTTGATACATCACCGGCGCGCCGGTGTTCTTTAAAGCCAAGGGCGGCCCGTCCCAGGTTTGCCCAAGGGCCACCTCGCCGGTGAGGAGGGCCGTCTTTTGAGTTTCCGCATTGTCCCAAAGCACCTTCACGGTTTGTTTGCGCTCAACGCACCATTTGGTGATTTGCTCCCAAACCGGCTTCATTTTTTCCGGGCTCTCATAGGCAGCCAACACCGCGCCAGGCTCCAGCTCGCCGGCCGATTGAAGGTAGAGACCTGCGCCCAGCATCATCGAGTGGGCCCGGCCCATGGTTTGTCCGGCATTCTCTGGCGCCCAGACATCGCCATAGGAAGGAACCGTGTCTTTGGGTGTCCACTTGTCCGTGCGCCAGGCGATCCCTTCTGTGCCCCACAGATATGGCAGCCAATGGGCGCCCTTATCGTCAAAGTTCCACCCGCTTGATCCGATTTTGGCCATGCCCGGGTTGAGGGCGTCCATGGACACGCGCGTCAGATCAAACGGCTGCAACAGCCCGAGCTTGGCCCATTGCAGATTGCGGTGGCTTGTGGGGGAGGCAAGATCATAGCCGTCCCCGCCGCTGGTTTGCATCTTTTGAAGCAACCCCTCGTTTGAGCCAATGGGTGTGTGGTTGACCTTGATGCCCGTCTGATCCTGAAAAGCACTCAGGAAACTTCTTGGAAGATAGTCAGACCACATGAGGATGTTGAGCTCGCCCGAGGAGGAGCTTGCCTGGCTCACCAGAGCGGGAGCCGCAAGAGCGCCCAGCGCTGCAGCCGAAGAGGATCTCAAGAGTTTTCGCCGGGAAACACGGGGTAAGACGGGTCTTGTCATAATCGGCCTGTTGTGACGGATGTGGTGCCTGCCGCGTGAGCGGGTGCGCACGGCTTAATAGGACGGTGAAGAAACAAAGGGTAGGGCCAGTCCATCACAAATTTGCCGCAGGGACCGACAAGCCGTCCGTCCCGAGATCAGAGACAATCGAAAGCGAAATACACCAAATAGTGGCAAAAGTTTGCCAGCGCTAACTTTCTGTGGTAAAGGAGAGGTTAGATCGAGACTCCCACCCACCGGGGGATCATAAAGGCAGGAGCCTCGACCGTTTCCCGGAAATCCGGGAACCTGCTACGTCTCTAAAAGACTGTCAAGTTATGCTTGACAACTACGCGATGTTGTCGTCAATGTCAATGCACTGTGCGCAAATTTTCCCTCTATTGCAATTCCCTATTTTTCATTGATATGCGAAATCTTTTTCTTGGAATTGATTGACCGGCAATACGGTAATGGTACAAAAATGTACCATTCAAATTTCTCAACTTAAGCCGAAAATTGATTGGCCGAATTTTAGTTAATAGTCTATTTTTAATAGGAAAAATTTGTGTTTCACAGATTTCCCGTATATGTGCTTCCGCGGAGGTGCGTTTGGAGGATGGTGTCAAATGTCGCATGATCGACGTTCAGACAAGGTCTCAAAAAACCAAGCCATTTTACCATCCAAAACCAGTGATAGATAAAGGGTTGTGCGTGATTTGTCACGCAGGATGGTAAAGCCATACTGCAAGCTTGGGAGTCCAAACGAAAAGGTCACACGAGGCTTTTCCTGACTGAAAAGATGAGCTAGGCAGATCCTTTGAATTTCCAGGGGTAAGAAGTACCATGACCGACAACCGCGATAGTTCTGAAAGTTCCTCCATAAACACGGTTCCTCTCCAAGCCCGTCGCCAAGGCGGGGGCACGCCCGTTATGGACAAGTGGTCTCTTACGTCTGAAGCGGGGCGCCTGACGGATGTGCTTTTGGGTCCGGCGGAAGGTTTCCGTTGGATGGGTCTTGAAAATGCGGCCTACAGCTCGCTGGTGCGCGATACGATCCGCCGTGGATATGCGTTCGATAAACAGGTGGCCATGCGTCAGCACCGCGAGATGGTGGACGCCTATGGAGATGCTGGCGTCACGTGCCACTTCCTGCCGCTGGATGAGGTAAATCCCTATCAAGTCTACGCCCGCGATTCCAGCTTCATGACCGAGCATGGCGCTGTGATCTGCCAATTGGCCAACCCGCGCCGCCGCGGGGAGTACGCTGCCGTACTCAGATTCTACCTGGCCAACGATATACCCATCTATGACATGGTCAGCGCCGGCAATTTTGAAGGGGGCGACTTCAACATTATCGGGGAAAAATGCGCCCTCATCGGGTACACCGACCACCGCAGCGAAGAACTTGCTGCACGGCAGATCGGTGACTGGTTTGTTGCTGAGGGCTGGGAGATCAAGTATGCGCCCATAGATCAGTTCTATGTGCATATCGATCTCATGGTCTGCATGTTGAACGCCGAATGCGCCGCGGTGTGTTTGGACACAACCGACGAAGAGATCGTCACGTGGCTCAAGGCCAAGAAGATCGAAATCATCCCCGCCAGCTTCAAGGAAACTATGGCACTGGGATGCAATGTGGTTGCCCTGGGCCAAGACCGTGTCCTGTCAACACACGGGGCGATTGAGCTGAATGCCAGCATGCGCGCGGCTGGATTTAAGGTCTACGACCCGGACATGAGCATGTTCACCCGCGCTGGCGGCGGCGTTCACTGCATGTGCCAGCCCCTCAACCGGGAAGCAGCTTGATCAAATTTCATTCAAATTGCTCCTTTTGAGTGTAAACCATAAAATATACACGCAAATTGACGCATCATTGGGTTCTTGTTAAAGTTGGCACTGTGAAGAGTTCAACTCGACTGCCGGGGGGTCGGAAGAGACTGGAGTGCATCCGGTGTTTGGTCACTTGGCGAGGCGCCGGAAGTATTCCAGTCTCTGAGTTTCAATCGGCCATCTTGATCCCTTCAGAGAAACGGTGACGCTGACCTTCAGCTCGGCTAAGCTTTGGGGTTATGAGCGAGCAATCACACATCAATGTCATTTCTGAGTGGGCTGACTTGCGCGAATGCGTTTACGGCTCACCCGACTACTGGGTTCTGCCGGTCTTCTTGGGCGATGCCAAGCTGCGCGCCCAAGGACCTTTCACGCAGTATTGGATCGACAATCAGGGCGCCGATATAAAGCAAACCGACCCGGACCTCTTTGCCGAGTTCCATGATCAGATCGAAGGCGCGATCGCGCTTCTGGAAAGCCTTGGCGTGAAAGTTCATGTGGCCGGTCCGCTGAGCGCGGATAACCGGAAGTATCCTCGCGGCGAAGATCACGGTGTGGAGACAGGCTGGATGCGCGACCCGTTCGTTACCATCGGCAACAACGTGATCGAGCTGGCACCGAGAACCTTGTTCCACCGACGTCAGCGCTTTGCCATCCGCGAGATCCTGGCCGGGACCATGGAGCGCGGAGCGCGCTACTTCTCTCAGCCCGACGGCGGAGCGGACGACAGCACCGAGGGACCAGGCTGGGGCTACCTGGAAGGCGGGGATATCTTCGTGCTCGGCTCCAAGATCTTTGTTGGCCATTCCGGCGGCTGCTCAAATCCGGAGGGTGCGCGTTGGCTGCAGCATGTCCTGGGCCCGGACTACACGGTGGAAATGGTGCGTGTGGACCCGATGTTTCCGCATTTGGATTGCGTGTTGATGACCCCAAGGGAGGGGGTGGCGGTTGCTTGCTTGGAAGCGCTGCCCGACGGGTTGCCGGACCATATGAAGGACTGGGACGTGGTGGACGTGCCCAAGGCGCTCGCCAAGGGGCACATGGGTTGCAACAACCTGGTGCTCAATGACCGCACCGTGGTGGTTCCCTCAGAGGAGCCGCTCAACCCTATCGTCCAAGCGCTGGAGGCGCGCAAGTTTGAGGTCATCCGGATTCCCTACAGGGTGCCGTGCATGGTCGGCGGCTCTTTCCGTTGCGCCCATCAGCCGCTCATCCGTGTTTAGGCGATCTGCGGCCAGCCAATCCCGTCAAAGTCATCTTCGAACGCCTTGCCGATGCGAAGCGCTGTTGTCTCCTGGCCGCCTCGTGCCATGATCTGCAGGCTCATAGGCAGCCCGTTCTCAGCGACACCCATGGGCTGGGCCAGAGCGCAGAAGCCCAGATAGTTTGCCATGCGCGTCAACTGGGAGGGTGCCGCGTCCTGGTCGATCTCCGCCACAACAGGCGCTATGATCGGCGTGGTGGGTGAGACGATTGCCGCGAGCCCACGCATGGAATTCAGGAACTCAAGCCGCGCTTGCTGGCGTTCCTGCAGCACACCGATATACTTAGATGCCGTCACACTCTTACCGGCCATGATCCGCTTCCTGATATCGTCATCCATGAGGTTGGCGGGATCTTCATAGGTGGCGCCATGATGGTGATACCCCTCTGAGCCGATCAGTGTGGCAACCGCCCAGCGCATATGATCAATGGAGCGGGGCAGGGCGAACTCCACAATCTTTGCACCGAGGCTTTGCAGACGACCCAAAGCGTCGGCGTAGCACTCACGCACCTCAGGGCTGAGAAACGCCCGATCGGCCTGGGTGAGGGCGCCCAGGGTGAGCCCGCTAATCCCTTCGTTCATGGCTCCAAACACACCCTCTGACGCGCTAAGCTGATGGTCGATCTGCCCCGGTTCAACACCGTCCATGGTCAGATACATTATGGCCGCGTCCGCGACCGAGCGGCACATGGGCCCCGGGGTGTCGAGGGTGTGGCACAGGGGCAAGATCCCCTCAAGGGGCAAGCGCCCCTCGGTCACTTTCAGTCCCGTCAGGCCGCAAAAGGCAGACGGTATGCGCACAGACCCACCGGTATCCGTACCAACGGCGCAGGCCGCGAGCCCAGCAGCCGTCGCCGCCCCCGAGCCGCTTGACGATCCCCCCGGCGCCCGGTGGGTTTCCGCATCCCAAGGGTTCCAGGGCGTGCCACGCTGCTGGTTCGTGCCCCAGGGGCCATAGGCCACCTCGACAGTTTTGGTCTTTCCGATCAGCACGCCGCCCCCGGCGATCAAGCGCTTGGCAATGATGGCCGAAGATGTGGCGACGCGGTCAGCATAGGCGTTGCTCCCTCCGGTGGTCACCTGACCCTCCACATCAATCAGATCCTTCAGCGCAAAGGGGATCCCGTGGAACGGCCCGATGCGGTGCCCAGCGGCAATGGCGCGCGTTGCAGCCTCGGCGGCCTCAAGCGCTGCATCGTGCAGCACGATCTCAAAGGCTTGCAGCTTTGGCTCTAGCCGGTCTACTTGGCTGAGGCATGCAGTAACAGCCTCGCTGGGGGTGTGAGCGCCGCCCTTAAAGTCTGCGGCCAGATCGGCAATGCCGCGTTTGTGGAGTTCAGTCACGGAGTTGGATCCTCGTGTTTGCTAAGGGCTGAAGGCTGTGCCAATCATAAACCTGTTTGGCCGGAAGGGAGGGGCAACTATGGAACAACTTCAAGGTCTTGCCAATCACGATCCGCTGGCCCTGCGCTGGGGCCAGGGTGCAGCCTTTGACATGATCTTCGGTGTTGAAGATCAACGCTACCGCATCCAGGTGGCGAACGGGAGGGTTCACCAGATCACGGCCGTACCGGCAAAGCTCACTTCCTGGGACTTTGCCATCACCGGCCCCCGGGTGTCCTGGCAGGCTCACTGGGCCCGCGTTCCCGCGCCCACCTTTCACGACCTCATCGCCATGCGCACCGCAGGGCACATTGCGATTGAAGGCAACCTGACCTCATTTTTTCAGAACATTCTCTATGTGAAGCGCCTTCTGGAGCTTCCGCGCGCGCAAGGCTGGCTGCCATGAGCACACCTGATATAGAGCCCATTTCGGGGCGTTACATGAAACTTGAGCTTTGGGGCGCAAAGCATCGAATCTATTGGGAAGAAGCCGGTGAAGGCATCCCGCTTCTGTGTCTCCACACTGCAGGCTCTGATGGCCGCCAGTTTCGCGCGCTGATGAACGATGAGGAGGTCACGAGCCATTTCCGGGTGATCGCGTTTGACATGCCTTGGCATGGAAAATCATCCCCGCCGGCAGGTTGGGAGAGCCAGACCTACGAGCTGACCACGGCGAAGTATTTGGACCTGATTCTCAGGTTCTCATCTGCCTTGGAGCTGGACCGGCCGGTGGTCATGGGGTGCTCCATTGGCGGGCGCATCGTCCTGCACCTGGCGCGCGAGCATCCGGATGCGGCGCGCTGCGTGATCGGTCTGCAATCGGCCGGCATGGTCAATCCCTACTATGATATTGACTGGCTCTACCGCGCCGATGTCCATGGTGCCCATGTGTGTGCAGGCATGGTCTCCGGCCTCATCGCGCCGGGTGCACCTGACGAGCACCGGTGGGAAACGCTCTGGCACTACATGCAGTCAGGCCCGGGTATCTTTAAAGGCGATCTCCACTTTTACACGGTGGAGGGGGACATCATGGACCATGTTGGCGAGATCGATACGGGCCGTTGCCCGATCTATATGCTGACCGGGGAGTATGACTTCAGCTGCTCGCCGGAAATGAGCCAGCGCACCGCAGAGGCGATCAACGGAGCCCATCTGGAGATTATGGAGGGTATGGGCCATTTCCCCATGAGCGAACATCCTGACGCGTTCAAGGCGTACCTCATGCCAGTGCTTGAGGAGATCCGGCAGGTGCACAGCCCGTAGGCGCCCCTCGCGCACACGAGGACCGACGTCTCGCACCGACCTTAGTTCCGCTTCCGCTTCGCCCGCCGCGTTCTCTTTTTGCGCTTCTGGGCCGAGGCGACCGTGGCCCGCGTGGCCGCCCGCGCCTGTCTGATCAGGGGCAGCGCGCGGATGCGGCTGCGCTCACGCCGGTCGTAGGCCAGGTTCAGCCTGTTGCAACGCAGGCGCTCGTCGACCATGATCTTGGTGATCTTCAGCTTGGCGTTCTTGCACCCGTGCTTACGGATATAGGCCCGCGCCTTTCGATCAATCCTCTTGGCGCAGGACAGAAAGATCGACTTGTGCCGTCCCTCATGAGCACGGATATACCTGTCAAAACTGCTCCAGACGCGGCGCACGGATGCCGACTTGCGCGATGATTTGGTCAGCCGGGGCAACCTCAGGGTGATCACGGCTTTGCTGGAATACCGGCAACCGTTCTTGCCCCGCGGTTTCAGGGTTTGGGAAATCTTGGCCTGGGTGGTGGCCATGGCCTTGCCACCGCGCCTCGTGCCAGGCCCGCGGCTTAAGATGCTGCGCAAAACCTGGCCGGGGGTTGAGCCGCTGACCGTGAAGTAGATTGTCTTGGTGGAGACCTTTGGGGCCGCAACAACGGCCTCAGCAAAACCCAGAACACCGAGCGCTGCCAATGCCAGCCCGCGCGACAGGGCCGGAAAGAAACCCACACGATGCTGCACGCCCAAGCCCCTCACGTCGCTCTTCGATCTCCAAATTGAGAGTGTGCGCCAGCCGGTGAAAAGACGCAACCGCCCGTGCGATCACAATCACTCAAAACCGCCGTGGATCGAACGGGGCCACGTCGAAGTTCGGCGCGCGCCCCTCTGCCATATCCGCGATGATACGGCCGGTGATGCCAGCAAGGGTGAGGCCAATGTGCTGATGGCCGAACGCAAACAAGGTGTTGGGTGCATGCGGCGACGGTCCAATGGCCGGCAAGGCGTCCGGGAAGGTGGGGCGAAAGCCGAGCCAATCGTCATCGGGCGGGCCCAAATCGCCAAACATCTCCCTGGACTTGCGGGTGAGATAGGCGATGCGACCTGGCGATTGAGGCTTGGTAAGGCCCGCAAGCTCAACCGTGCCTGCCACCCGAAGCCCGGCAGTCATGGGAACAGCGTAGAACCCGGCATCTGCCCAACCCACCGGCCGGGAGATCAAGTCACCATGGGCCTTGTAGAGCACATGGTGGCCACGCTCGGTATCCAGCGGTGCGTGCTCTGCCCCCGATCCCTCAATGCTTCTGGAGTGTGCGCCGGCGGCCACCACCAACTTACCTGCGCGCACGCTGCTGCCGTCTGACAGTTGTGCGGTCACTCCGTCTGCGTCTGCCTGGCTCTTGCGGACCGCCTGCTGTAACCATGCGCCGCCGTCGGCCACAAAGCGCGCGTGCATGCGCTGCACCAGGGCCTCAGGGTTCCGCACGTGGCGGGCACCCCGATAGAGCAGGCCCTTGTGGATTGGTATCTTTAGGACCGGTTCCAGCGCGCCGATCTCTTGAGCATCAAGCAGGTCGAACACCACCCCGTTGCGCCGCCGCGCTTCGTTTGAGGTCTTGGCGTCTTCATATCCCTTCTCAGTGGACCACACGTATAGGCAATCGTTGGAGACCATCAGATCCTCAGCCCCGGCCGCTTCGATCAAGGGATCAAGACCTGCATCGGCATGGCTCAGCAAGTTGCCCAGGTGATCGGTGATCGCCGAAACCCGCCCCGCACTGCAGTGGCGCAGGAAAGACAGCATCCAGGGCATGTTCTTCAGCGCATGGGCCCAGTCAAACCCCAGAGGGCTCTGCTTGGAGAACAGGTAGTACGGCAGGCTCGAGACGATGGACGGGCTGTTCACCGGCACGCAGGCGTAGGTGGCGATGGTGCCTGCATTGCCAAAGGAGGCGCCGGAGCCTGGCGGGTTGGCATCGGCGAGCGCCACTTTCGCCCCGCGCATCTGAGCCCACAATGCGCACGAAACGCCCACAATGCCGGCGCCGGCAATGAGGATATCATAGTCACAATCTGGCATGGTTGTGCCGGCCCTGCTGCTATAGTCTCTTGGCGTTCCTACACTATGAGCGAGCCCCGGTCATGAGACTTTCCAGGATCTGTTTCAACGTGCGCAACGCCGCAGCCCAAGCAGGGTTCTATCGAGCCCTGCTGGGCATGGAGCAGCTGGGCGAAGACACCAGCCCAGCCTTCGGCTATCACCGCGACCAGGCGCTGTTGGAGTTTCATGAGAGCGAGCTTGAGCCCTATGAGCCGGCCGGCGAAAACTTCTACTGGAAAATCGGGATCACGCTGCAAAACCTTGACTGTGCTGTGGAATTTCTGAACGATCAAGGCTGGCCTGTGAGTGCGCCGCGGCAGTTTCGCGATATCGGCTACATGTGCCATCTCAGCGATCCGGAGGGTTTCCCTATCGAGCTTCTTCAACAGGGTTTTGAGGGCAACCACGGCCCAGCCCCACCCCAGGGTCATCCCATCGGGGCTCAGGCCATCCTTGCTCACCTGACGTTACGGGTCGCCAACCTGCGCGCGGCCGAGGACACTTTTGCCGGCGAAATGAACATGCGTCTGATGTCGGTGCAGCCGGTGCCCGAGCGCAGCTTCTGCCTTTACTTTTACAGCTGGAGCGATGCACCGCTCCCCGAGCCCGATCTTGACGCGGTGGGCAATCGGGAATGGCTTTGGGCCCGGCCGTTTACACTTCTGGAGTTGCAGCATTTGGAAACCGAGGCCGCCGTGAGCGCACCTCGGCCCGGCCGGGCGGATTTTGCCGGCTTTGCATACGGGGGTGAGGCGCTCACCTATTTGTCAGCAGACCAGCTCTCCGAAATCCTTTAAGCGATGATCCCTAGCTCCCCATCAAGAAGAAGGCACACGTTCCCATGAGCCTCAGTGACATCAAAGCCCTGACCTTCGACACAGGCGGCACCATCTTGGACTGGCACACCGGGTTCCGGACCGCTCTGGCCGCAGCCGGAGCGCGTCACGGCATTGAAAAAGACTGGGCGGGCCTTGCCAATGAATTGCGCCGCCGCTCGCTCAAATCCATGCTCAATCTGGGCGAACACGAACCGCCGGCTTACAATTTCGATGGCGCACACCGGTTCACCCTTGAGGGGTTGGTCGAAGAGAACGGCCTGGAGGCGTTCACTGAGGAAGATCTTCACGCGATTGCCTATGAAGCGGTGCACCGCTTTGCGTGTTGGCCCGACTTTCCGGACGTGTTGCCGCGCCTGCGCGCCAAGTATATGGCTTGCTCTTTCACCATCCTCAGCTACCGGATTATCATCGACACGGCCAAGCATAACGGCCTGTCCTGGGACGCGGTGTTCAGTTGCGAAGGGATCGGCAAATACAAGTTGCTGCCGGTCGCCTATCAGACGGTCGCTGACCATCTGCAGCTTGATGTGAGCCAGTGCTGCATGGTGGCCTGCCACAATTTCGATCTGGATGCGGCCCGTGCGGTTGGTTTCAAGACAGCGCTCGTGCGGCGGCCCGCTGAATGGGGCCACGAGACGCCGCCGGATTCAGAACCGAACCCGGCGAACGACATCATTGTAGACAGCTTCCCCGAGCTGGCGGAGGCCCTGGGGGCTTAGACGCGGGAAAGGCGCAGACTTAATCCAGCGCAGCAATAACGCCGATCTCAACGGTAAACTGGGGAGCGGCCAGCTTGCTCTCCACGCATGCCCGCGCCGGCGTATTGCCGGGCGACACCCAGGCATCCCAAACCGAATTCATCTCGGCAAAATCACCAATATCAGCAAGCCAAATCGTGGCTGACAACAGCTTCGTCTTGTCCGTGCCAGCCTCACCCAGTAGACGGTCGATGGCGCCGAGAATGTCGTTTGTCTGTTCGGTCACGCTGCCGCCAGGGGCGTTTTGGGCCACCTGACCTGCCGTGTAGACGGTGTTGCCATGCACAACACATTGGCTCATGCGGTCGCCGACATCTATCCGTTTGATGCTCATCTGAAGTGTTCCTGTTTTTTTTGAGGTTGAATATGCGCCGAAACTAGCCGGTTAGCCCCGCCCGATAAAGGGCATCTTGGTGGCCATGATGGTCATGAACTGCACGTTGGTGGAAAGCGGCAGGTTGGCCATGTTCAACACCGCATCCCCCACTTCGTCAGCACTCATTCGCGGCTCAGCGGCAATGGACCCATCGGCCTGGGGCACGCCGTCCACCATGCGCTCGGTCATGGGCGTTGCTGCATTGCCGATATCGATCTGGCCGCAGGCAATGTCAAAGGGCCGCCCGTCGAGCGAGATGGTGCGGGTGAGCCCGGTGATGGCATGTTTGGTGGCTGTATAGGCGGCAGAGCCGGGCCGGGGCACTTGTGAGGAAATCGAGCCGTTATTGATGATCCGCCCGCCCTGGGGATCTTGCGCCCGCATCATGGCAAAAGCTTCACGGGCACACAGGAAGGAGCCGGTGAGGTTCACATCCACCACCATCTGCAACTGTTCCGGCGTCATCTCATCAATGGTCAGCGGGGGCGTTCCCGCACCTGCATTGTTGAACAAGACGTCGATCCGGCCGAATTTCGCCTTCGTGGCCGCAAAGAGTTCAGCCACCGCGGCCGCGTCGCCCACGTCGCAGGTGTGGATCAGCACCCGGTCTTCGCGCGCACCTGCCAACGCGGCCGTCTCCTCCAGCGGCTCCTTTCGGCGACCGGTGAGGACCACGTTGTAGCCATCCTTCAGAAATGCGTCCGCTGTGGCCCGTCCAACCCCTGTGCCCGCGCCTGTGACCACTGCAACTTTGCCTTCGTTCGACATGAACCTGTCTCTTTCCTTTTTTGTGGTGAGTTATACTGGGCTGGGGCGCCCGCGCTTTAATAGGCCGTTTTTGCCGTTCATCTCAAGCAGAGCCCGTGTTGCAACGGCAAGAATGACCAAGGTTCCGCCCGCCAACGCCCATTGGGTCGGTGTTTCCCGCACAACAAGCCATACCCAAAACGGGCTTATGGCAAACTCCAGCAACATAAACAATGTGAGCTCGCCGGCCACCAAATGGCGTGATGCGACGATGAACATGCAGTTGCCGATGCCTGATAAAACGCCGCCCCAAAGGATGCACAGTCCAATGTCCCACCAGGAGATATTCAGGTCGTCATATCGTAGGGCGGCGGAGATGATCACGATGAAGATGGCCGAGAGGATCAATGCGGGCACCATATCCACATGCCGATTGCGCCGCACGATCACGGCAAATGCCGAAAAGCCGAGCGCGGTCACCAACGCCATCACGTTGCCGAAGACCGATCCAAGCCCGATGCCGTCCACCACCATCAGGGCAACGCCAAGGGCCGCTGCACACATGGTGATCACGGTAAGCATGCTCAGATGTTCGCGCAGGAACGCCCAGGCGAGCGCGGCGGTGAGGAACGGAATTGCGGCCAACGTAAACATGGTGTTGGCCACCGTTGTGTGCGCCAGCGCCTGCATGAAGGCGATGCCCGCCACGGTGAGGCAAAGGCTGGCCAACACGCCGCCCCACCCAACTTTGCGAAAGTCCTGCACCGATTGTCCGCGGTGATTGTAAAGGAACACCAGGCTGAACGTGAAGAACACCGACAATGAGCG
>JBCDDQ010000052.1:0-19894 GCA_039180225.1 Pseudomonadota bacterium | reverse complement strand
TTTCGTGGTTCCTTGCGGCGACTAGACACACCAAAAATTGCCTGCGTCAACATACTGTTACCGAACCTTCCTGCAAACGTGTGCTAAACATTTTGGGTATTGCCAAGGCATTGCCCTGTGCTAACCTAAGTTCAGACACTTCTGGGCGTCACGAGTCGGGTGTTGCAGGAACGTTTTGACAACCCTTTCCAGCTAGTGTTCAAGCAGGATCGGAAAGACAAACAAGATGCGTTTGGCAACATTCGTGTTTGGTGTGTGCTCATAAGGTAGAGTGGAGAGGCTAATGACGAAGTTTGGACACGGGAAATTGCCAGACCTTGCGCTTTCAGGCGCAGCGGTGCCGGCCGTTTTTCTGGGCCTGGGCTTGGCATTGTCCGTTGCCACCACGCCGGTGTTGGCCACCGAGCCCGCGTCGCCTCCCGTTGAGGTGGTCGCAGGGTCAGGCGATGAAGGGCTGTTGACCTCCCTGGAGGAAGATTACGCGGCTGAAGAAGAAGCCATCGTTGAGATTGACGATCCACTTGAGCCCATCAACCGTGCGGTGTTTGGACTGAACCTGTTCTTGGATGCCGCGGTGATACGGCCGATCGCCTACACCTACAGGTTTGTCACGCCGCCGCCGATCCGCGTTGCGGTGACCAACGTGGTCAACAACAGCTATGCGCCGGTGACCATCGTCAATTCCGCGCTGCAAGGCGACCGTCAGAAGTTTGGCGATACCACCGTCCGGTTCTTGATGAACTCGACCCTCGGGTTTGGCGGGCTTCTGGATATTGCGTCCTTGGCGGGGCTGCCGCAGCATTATGAAGATTTCGGGCAGACGCTCGCAGTTCACGGGGTGCCGTCAGGGCCCTATTTGGTTGCACCTGTGCTTGGGCCTGGCACGCCACGTCACTTTATCGGCCGGGCTGTGGACGCTGTAACCAATCCGCTCTTCTGGCTTTTGCTGGATGCGGATACGTTGATTTCGGCTTCGCCAACCATCGCGACAATCGTGACCGAGCGGGAAGCCAATATCGAATCAGTTGAAGGCCTCAGGGAATCCTCCCTGGACTTCTATGAAGGTGTAAAATCGACCTACGTGCAAAATCGCCAGAGCGCGATTAATGACGGCCAAACCGATACTGCGGACCCAGACGCTGTGGGTTTCAAGATCAATCCGTCAGGGTCTGAGTCGGGACGCAGGTCGCTTGCGCAAGATGACAGCCGCTGAGTGCGGCCCCAACATTTCGATTGAAAGCTAAGCAAAATGAACGCCAACCGTCGTACTTTTGTTCAAACCGCTATGGCCGGTGCCCTGGCCGCTGTGTTGCTGTTGCCCACCCATGGTCCCGCTGCCGCGCTGTCTGGGCCTGAGAGCTATGTGCAGAACGTGGCCAACAAGATCGTGGCAACCATTAATTCCGGCGGATCAGCCGGTGCGTTTTCCGGTCTGGTGACCCGCTATGCGGATTTCCGCACCATCGCCCGCTTCTCCCTCGGCAAGTACCGCAAGAATCTGCCGGCCAGCCGGGCGAATGAATATTACCGTCTGACCAAGAGCCATATTGCCCGTCTGCTGCAGGCGAACACCAAAAGCTTCAGAGGCGCAAAGCTCCAGATCGTGTCCTCCTCGGCCAAAAGCGCCAGCAATATTGTGGTGCGCAGCAAGGTGATCTACTCGAACGGTTCGTCGATCCCTGTCAACTGGCGGGTGGTCAAGCGCGGCGGTGGCTACAAGATTTTTGATGTGACCGTGAAGGGCGTGTCCATGGCGATCACCCTGCGCACCAGCTTCACCTCTCATATCGCCAAGAATCAAGGCAAAGTGGCGTCACTCATCACCCATCTGAAGCGTTGATTGCCGGTCACCGCCTCCAGTTGGACAAAATGTGACACCAAAATCTGCACATCTTCGTTGACGCAGCACCCCCGTTTGCGGTTTTGTACAGCTCACTGCACCAGAAGCGATTCTGCCGAACAATGAGCTGAAGACGGCCCATCCTTATGACACATTCACTTGTTGCCAGCCGACCGCATCCTTTGACATTGTCAGCCTGTTTTGCGCTGGCTCTGAGTGCGCTGCTCTGTTTTGGTGTCTCCGTGGCGCAGGCCAAGAGCCCGGCGGCCAGCTACATGGAGCGCGTGGCCAAGGAGCTTGTGAGAGCGGGACGGACCAGTTCTCAAGGCGCGTTCTACCAATCGATTTTGCGCTATGCCGATACCCGTCATATTGGGACGTATTCATTGGGCATCTACCTGCCCAACCTGAAAAACACGCGTAAAAAGGCCTATTATGATGGCGTTCGCCGGTTTGTGGCGCGCTATTTTGCAGCCCAGTCGCGCAAATACCACGTGAGCCGGGTCCAGGTTTCGCCCAATGAACGCAAGAACGGGCGCTCGATCCTGGTGGACAGCAAGATCTTTCTGTCGTCTGGAACCACGTACAAGGTGGTGTGGAAACTGCGCAAGGCGGGCAAGGGCTATCAAATCCAGGATGCTCGCGTTTTGGGCTTCTGGCTGACCCCGTTTTTGCGCAGCGCGTTTGTGAATTACGTTAAGAAAAACGGCGGTGATGTGGAGAAGCTGATCGTGGCGCTGAAGCGTTAGGGCTTTTCTTGATTTTCGATACGCGCAACCGAGAGATTCGGTGTATAAGGTGTTCCCAACCGCCGCGATAGAACGTCGAACAGGCCACCATAAGGCCTAAAGGGAATGCATATGATCGCCAACATTGCTCACTTTAAAATTCGAAATGCGTTTGCCGCCGGTGCATTGGCACTGGTTCTGGTGGCTGGAGCACCCTCGATTGCAGAGGCGTGTGGGCCAAGAGGCTTTATCAAGAACGTCAGCAGCAAGATGCTGTCAGCCGCCAAAAGCGGCTCGACCGGGTCGTTCCGCTCGCTCATCAACTCCTATGCGGATGTGGGCGCCATCGGCAACTTTGCCTTGGGACGTTACCGGAAATTGGTGCCGGCTTCCGATAAAGCTGCCTATCAAAAGAGCATGGCCAACTTCATGGCGAAAACCATGGCGCAGTATTCCAAGAAATTCCGCGCCATCGGCGTGGAGGTGGGCCGCTGCTCCTCTTCCAAGGTCACCAGCAAGCTGGTGCGCAACTCAGGCCGGGCTCAGCCTGTGGTCTGGAAGGTGCGCAGAGCCGGCGGCAGCTACAAGGTGGTTGACCTGCAGGTGCAGAATGTGTGGCTGGGCCCGCTCATGCGCACCACGTTTTCCAACGTGATCAAGAAAGGCGGCGGCAACATCAATGCGCTTTACGCCTATCTCGGTATTGCCCGGCGCACCACGGGCACCAGCAAGTAAGCGGCCTTTCTAGCGCGAAAACTGCTTGTATTTGATCCGCTTGGGCATGACCGCATCATCGCCCAGGCGACGCTTCTTGTCGGCTTCGTAAGCCTCAAAGTTACCTTCGAACCATTCCACGTGGCTGTCGCCCTCAAAGGCCAGAATGTGGGTGGCCAACCGGTCCAGAAACATGCGGTCGTGGCTGATCACCACGGCGCAGCCGGCGAACTCTTCCAGCGCCTCTTCGAGCGCGGCCAGGGTTTCGGTGTCCAGATCGTTTGTGGGTTCGTCAAGCAGCAGCACATTGGCACCGGATTTGAGCATTTTGGCCAGATGCACCCGGTTGCGTTGACCGCCGGACAGCGAGCCCACCTTCTGCTGTTGGTCGCCGCCTTTGAAGTTGAAGGCGGACGTGTAGGCCCGTGAGTTCACCTCGCGCTTGCCCAGATAAATGATGTCGTTGCCCTCTGAGATCTCCTCCCAGACGGATTTATTGGCATCCAGCGCATCGCGGCTTTGGTCCACATAGCCAAGCTGGACGGTTTCACCGAGCCTGATCGAGCCGGCGTCGGGCTCTTCCTGGCCGGTGATCATGCGGAAGAGGGTGGTTTTACCGGCGCCGTTC
This sequence comes from Pseudomonadota bacterium, assembly GCA_039180225.1. Lineage (GTDB taxonomy): Bacteria > Pseudomonadota > Alphaproteobacteria > Rhizobiales > CAJQND01 > JAAEUE01. The sequence continues at coordinate 15,984 of JBCDDQ010000052.1, read as the reverse complement.
GCCCCGATAATGCCCACAATGCCGCCTGGCGGCAGGTTGAATGAAAGATCTTCGATGAGGAGCTTGTCGCCATAGGCCTTTTTCAGGCCCTCCACTTCGATCACCAGATCGCCGAGCCGCTCGCCCGGCGGGATGACGATTTGCGCCTGACTGGATTTCAGGCGCGCCTCGTTGGCTTTGAGCAACTCGTCATAAGCCTTCACGCGGGCCTGGCTCTTGGCCTGGCGGGCTCTTGGGCTCGACGAGATCCATTCGCGCTCGCGGTCGATCACTTTCTGGCGGGCCGCGTCCTCGCGCTGCTCCTGGGAAAAGCGCTTGGCCTTTTGCTCCAGGTAGGCTGAATAGTTGCCTTCGTATGGAATGCCGCGGCCGCGGTCGAGCTCCAGGATCCAGCCGGTCACATTGTCCAGGAAGTAGCGGTCGTGGGTCACGATCAGGATGGCGCCTGGATATTCGCGCAAGTGATGCTCCAGCCAGTTCACCGACTCAGCGTCCAAATGGTTGGTCGGCTCATCGAGCAGAATGAGGTCGGGCTTAGACAGCAGCAGCCGGGTCAGGGCCACGCGCCGGCGCTCACCGCCGGAGAGCTTGCTCACATCCGCATCGGATGGGGGGCAGCGCAGGGCATCCATGGCCTGCTCCACCTGGCTGTCCAGATCCCAGAGGTTCTGGGCATCGATCTGGTCTTGCAGTCCGGCGGCCTCTTCTGCGGTCTCGTCGGAATAGTTCATCATGAGCTCGTTGTAGCGGTCGAGAATGGCCTGCTTTTCGCCCACCCCTTCCATGACGTTGCCGAGCACGTCTTTTTCCGGATCAAGCTCAGGTTCCTGGGCGAGGTATCCGGCCGTTGCACCCTCGGCGAGCCAGGCCTCTCCCTGGAACTCTTTGTCGGACCCGGCCATGATGCGCAGAAGGGTTGATTTACCCGCGCCGTTGGGGCCCAGAACGCCGATCTTGGCATCGGGGTAGAATGAGAGGTTGACCCCTTCCAGGACTTTTTTGCCGCCAGCGTAAGACTTGGAAAGCTGGTGCATATGATAGATGAATTGCCGCGCCATGGCCCGTGTGGTGCTCCGCAGAAATATGGAATGAAAAACTGCCGCGCTTTTAGCCGAAGCGCTGCCGCGGCGCAATCAAAGGATTATCTGCGGCAAGGGTTTGTGGGCTCGATAGCATATCACTGCGTAGAGAGGCTCTGCAGGAACGCGACCAGGTCTTGGATTTCCCGCTCGTTCAGATGAAGCGGGGCGAGGACTGCGGTGCCGTCTGCATGCAGGCGCTCCACATCGATCTCAGAATAGTGGCGCACCACGTCCTCTAGCGTGGCCAGAGAGCCATTGTGCATGTAAGGGGCGGTTTGGGTGAGGTTGCGCAAGGAGGGCACCTTGAACTCTCCGAAGTTGCGGTGAAGCGCCCTGACGCCCTGCACCTTCCAGGCGCCCGTCTTGGCCGGATCATCGGTGTAACTGCCCGCCAGGGTCAATCTGCTGGCTTTCAGCTTGCCGATCCCGTCATAGCGGCCCTTGTCGACCCGCCCCGGCCCCAAGAAGTAGGGCACACCGGCATCTTGAAACTCACCGTTGGTGAAGTTGGGGCCGGTATGACAGAAGGTGCAGTTGCCCCGGCCGAAGAACAGAGCGGCCCCGCGCTTGGCCGCGATGGGATAGTCTTTTGCCGCCTTTTCATCGCCATCGGCGACAGCATCGCGGAACGCATCAAACGGCGTGCGCCCGGTCACGATGGTCTCCTGAAAGGCGGCCATGGCCTTGCCCACATTGACCAAGGTAAGCTCCAGGTTGGCGGTGTCGGGCGCTGTGCCAAACACGGTCCGATAGGCCTTGGAGAACTGCGGATCGTTGCGCACCACGTTCACCACATGGCCGGCGCCGGCATCCATCTCTTTGGGATCCAGAAGGGGCCGGATGCTCTGGGCCCACAGGTTGTCGTTCTGTCCATCCCAGCCGAACCAGCGGTTGAGGCGGACGTTGAGGAGAGATTGGGTGTTGCGGTCCAGCTCCGTGGTGCCGAGGCCTTGGGGCAGGCGGTCGGTCCAGCCGCGGCCGGGATGGTGGCAGGTGGCGCAGGAAATCTTCCCGTTGCCGGAGAGCTTGGGGCTAAAGAAGAGGTCGCGGCCAAGCGCAATGGCGTCCGGCTCACCGGAGACCCGGTTGCTGGGATCGCGCTCCCATCGGGCCGGCCAGGGTCCATGCTGGAGCAGTTTGGCGAAGTGAGATTGTGTAAGAACCGGCTCACCGGCACTGGCCGCGTTCGTGGCCAGCAGTGTCAGGACAAAAAGCGCAAGAAGCCGGCCGGCCGCCCTCATGGAACGTTTATGTCCATGGAGAGATGGCTCGGCGCGCCATCGCTGTAAACGGAGACCGTAATCTTCCAATGGCCCGGCATATGGAAGAGAAAGCCCGTAGCCTTGTAGGCCCCATCGCCGGTCTTGCTCAGTTGGGGCTGGTAGTTCATGCCGTGTTTGTGCGCCGGCATGGTGGCGTCCACGGAAAGACGGTCTAGCGGCCTGGTGTCAGAGCTGCAGACCTTCAGTTCCACATCAAAAGGCGCGCCCACCGTGGGCATGTTCGGGCCGAGGCTAAGGGCGGCCTTGAAGGCGGCCTCATCTTCCGGCGTCAGCGTGTGCCATGTCTCCGGCGCACCGCACGCGCCCGCCCAAGCGGTGCTTGTGGCCAGGCCAAGCCCAAGTGCGGCGGTTATGAGTGAGCGGATCATGGTGTGCTCACTGGGAGGGCTGGAGCCGCAGCATGGTTTCAGCGTTGCGGAACGCGATGTTCTCAGCGATCTCTTTGGGCAGATCCGACAGCCAGGCCCGCGATGTGCGTGCGTGATCTTCCACATAGAGCCAGCGCTCAGGCGCGAAGGTGTCGGTGCCCACCATGAAGCGGTCCGGAAACTCTTCGAACGCAGCGCGCCATTGGGGCACCACTTTTCCCGCGTCGTCATGGTCTGAACGGAACGCCAGGTCGGCCCATAAGTTCTTGTATTTGCGAAGCATTTCTCGCACGCGCTCCGGCCGCACAAAGCCGGAATGGGCCCACAACACCCGGGCGTCAGGATAGGCCTTGAAGATGCGTTCCACCGCTTCGGCATCCGAGTGGGCGTGGAGAAGAAGGTCATGCTCTTTGGCGAGCTGAATGATCCGCTGCAGCACGGGCGTTTCGATGTCCTCGTCGAAGGCGTGAAACTCGCCAATGGCATGATATTTATGGCGTTTCAGCAGATCCTCCACATACTCAAGGATCGTTGGATCATGCATCCAGGACCCGGTTTCACCCCGTTTGCGGTAGGGTCTGAGCGCCGGCACCACAATGTCGGGGGCATGTTTCACGAGCAACTGTGTGCCCCGATCATCGGAGCTGGAGACCAGAGCTTTCTTCACGCCGGCTTTTTTGAGGATTTCCGCGATTTTTTGAGGGGGCAGAAACTCCACGGCATCGTGACTGTAGTGAATGTGGGAATCAAAAATCGGCATCTCCCCAGCTTGCGCGCCGACAGAGAAGAGAAACAAGAACACGGCAATCAAACGCTTCATGGCGTGGGTCTCCTGGGTTGGAGCGCCAAGCCTACTGATGCCCCGGCGCCTTGCCAAGCCCAGGAGCGTAACAATGCGGCCCCAAGTCGCTGAAAAAGGGCGCTTTGCCGGGCGTTTCAAAGGAATCGTTAAACTTGTTTTCCTATAACAGAGCGGTCAGTAAGTGAGTAAGTCGGCCGGTTCCATGACCCAGTTTGGGCGAAGACCTGTTCAGTTTGATTTCGTTGCCAGCACCGGGCGGACGGCAACCACCTTTCTCGCCTCTGCATTGAACGGATTTTGCGGTGTTGCCGCCTGTCACGAGGGCTATCTGGACGGCGACAAGGGGCAGGATGCGCTTTTGCCTCTAATTAATCTGGAAAACGCCCAAGCGTTCACATCGCCCGGTGCCGCCGCGCAAGCGGTTGCCGATAAGCGCAGCCGGCAGGTGATTGCAGACGCTGCGCAGGTTGCAGGAGCGGAACGGCTTGTCGATGTGGCCTATTACAACTCCACACTGGCGCACGCGCTCTTGAACGCTCACCCGTCAGCCCGGATGCTCGGGGTAATCCGCAATTGCGCCAGTTTTGTGCGCTCGGCCACCACCATAACCGGCGAGGACCCGCTGCCCGTAGGCTGGGCGGATCCGGACAAGCCCATGTCCCAGCGCGAGATGTTTATCGAAATGGGCCGTATCCGCCCTGCCAGGCAAAGCGCGGCAAAGGCTGAGTGGAAGGGCTGGGGCGCAGTGCGCCGCAATGTCTGGCTCTGGGAAGAGACCAACTTGCTGTTGTGTGCAGCAAAAGACGCTTTCCCGGGCCGGGTGAGCCTGGTGCGCTTTGAGACCTTTGCCAGGGAACCTGCCGCCTTCTGGGCGCACACATCAGCGTTTTTCCAGCTGCCCGAGGCCAGCGCCGGCGTTCCCGCGGGCCGCGCCGAGGCGGTGAACAAGAAACCGGCGGGCTACCAGATTGGCCCGCAAGAGAGCTGGGCGCCGGCCGACCAGGCCGCGGCACAGAAAAGCCAACACGTGATCAATGAAAGGGCCCTCTATGACTGCTGAACTTTCCATGGGCAAGCTGTGCACCGTGATTGAAGACGGGATCAAGGCGTCCAGCCCGTCCGGTGAGCTGACCGAAAACGTGACCGAAGCTTCCAAGATGGGCGCGCCCAGAGAATGGGATTCCCTGTCGTTCGTGGCGGTCTTCAATGCCGTGTCGGAAGCCTTCAACGTTGAGCTGGAATATGACGATGCCATCCACTTTCGGGATGTGAGGTCGATCCATGAGTTTCTGGAAGAGGTGATGGCGGCATGAGCCGGCTGCACCGCACAGTTCACGATCAGTTTGTGGCGTGTGCCGATCGCATCGCTGTTGCAGGCGTTGATGTGTCCTATGCGGGCTTGCGCGGTTTGGTGTCCGGGCTGCAGGGGGTCATGGGGCCTGAGGCGAAAGCTGTGGGCATCCTCAGCACGCGCCGCCTGGAAGCCTATGTGGCCGTTCTTGCGTGCTTCTTTGGCGGCATCAAGTTCGTGCCTATGAACCCGGAACTGCCGGTGAGCCGGCTTCAGCACGTGGCTGAGGCAGGGGAGGTGGAGCTGGTGCTGTGCGACCCCTCAACGGCAGCGCTGGCGGGTGAGATTGGCACGGCGGCCCTGAACCTCGCTGAAGTGGGAGAGGGGGCCGAGCCCATCCATGTGGTTGAAGTCAGGCAGGACGCCACGGCCTATCAGATGTTCACCTCCGGCTCCACGGGCACGCCCAAGGGTGTCCCAATCACATATGGCAATTTGGAACATTACGTTACCCAGATCATCGCGGCGCTTGAGCTGCCGAAGGGTGCGCGTTTCAGCCAGCTTTTCGATCTGAGCTTTGATCTTGCCATGCACGACATTTTCGTCACCTTCGCCAGCGGCGGCTGCTTGGTGCCGGCAAGCGGGCTGGATCTGATCATGCCGCATGGCTATCTGGCCAAGAACAAGATCGATGTATGGTTCTCCGTGCCCATGCTGGCGATGGTCGCCCAACGCGGGCAGGGGCAAAAGCCGGTCGACCATCAGCTGCAAATGGCGCTGTTCTGCGGCGAGCCGCTGCCCACCGAGTACGCTCAGAATTTCAAGGCGTTCCTGGCTGATGAGGGCGCTCTCTACAATCTCTATGGGCCCACGGAAGCCACCATTGCGTTCACGGTCAAACGCTTTGATCCGAACCAGTCGCAGTTTGCGACGGTGCCTCTGGGCGCTCCGTTCGGGGGCAACCTGATCGCTGTGGAGACGGAAACCGGCGATGTGGTGGCGCTGCGAGAAGGGGTTACGGGCGAGCTCCTTTTGGGCGGGCCGCAAGTGTTCTCAGGTTACCGGCCGGCCAATGCCGTTGAGTGTTTCGTGAGCGCTGAGGGGCAACGCTACTATCGCAGCGGCGACTTGGTGCGCGTGGAGAAGGGTGAGTTGCTGCATCTGGGCCGCAAGGACAGCCAGATCAAGCTGCGTGGTTACCGGATCGAGCTGGGCGATGTGGAAGCGGTGTTCCGCAAAGTGTTCGATTGTCCGTCCACCGCCGCCATTGTGCTGGGCACGGGCGAGGACAAGCAGATTGGTGTCGCCTATGTGCGCGAGCGGCCTGTGGACGACCTTAAGCCTCTGTCGGGCCATCTGCCGGGGTACATGATGCCGGGTGCTCTGATGCATCTTGAGGCCATGCCCACCAATGTCAACGGCAAGATCGACCGCAAGCATCTTGAGGGCCTTTCATGGTCCGCTTGAGCAAGGGTCCCTATTTCATCGTTCTGGCGCTGGCGCTCTTGGCGTTTTTCGGCGCCTGGGTGCGCACCTATGCGCTGACGCCCTCCTCGGCATGCGTCTACACCCTGGCGGAGCAAAACGCTGCGCCGGCGGATGTCTTGTTTGTGGGCACCAGCCGCATGGGCCGGGGGGTGGATGCGGGCTATATGGAGAAGCGTCTGGCCGCTCAGTATGGCAGACAGGTCACTGTTGAACGCATCAGCCTCTCCACTTCAAATGTGACCCAGTTCCGCCCGGTGATTAAGCGCTATGTGGAGGCCCGCGGCGCGCCAAAGCTGGTGTTCCTGCAACTGATATACAACTTCAAGCCGGAAGAACGCCGGAGCGCGGATATGCCGGTCAATCCGCCGCGCAATGTGGCCTTTGCCCCGCTGGACGAGCTGCTCCAGATCCAGAACGAGGCGCGCCTCAACGATCATGAGACGGTGCTGCCGCGCAGCCTTGAAGCGGGTTACATGTCGATCCCGGCCATGCTGCTGGCAAAGGTGGAGATGACCATTGTGGCGGCGCTGAAGTATCCTGCGCACCGTTTTCTGGGCCGCACCACCGGATGCCGCGGGGCTGAGATGCACCGCCATATGAACCCCACACGGCTCTACAATACCATTGATGATCAGGTGACGTTTCAGCCGGAAACCGAGGCGGGCAAGAAGACGCGTCTGGCCAATCTGAAGATCACGCAGGCCTATCTGCCGTTCGCGCCGCTCAGCCCCGTGCGCCGGTTTGAGAACCAGCAGATGAAAGCCATGATCGATCAGATGGAAAAGGGCGGCAGCAAGGTGGTGCTGGCCTATCTGCCGGCGCTGGGTGAGCGCGAGATCGCGCCGGAGGTCTTAAACGAGATCAAGACGGCGTTTCCCACCACGCCGCTGGTTCATCCCATGAGCCTGTTTGCTGGAGAAGATGGCGACAAGCTGGCCGTCAGCTTCGTGGACACCCACCATGTGAACCATTACGGCGCCCTGCAGTTCTCCCGCTATTTTACCGCGCGCATAGCTGCAGAGCTTGACTGATGGCCCCGCTGCAGCATCTCATCTTGATCCTCGTGGCCTGGCTGCTGTGCCAGGCCTTGCCGCGGCGCGACAGCGTCCATGTGCTGAGCGCTTTTGGCATGGTGGCCCTGTTGATCTATGCCCCGGTGGCCGGCTTGGTGATCGCCCTAACGGCCCTGGAAGCGGCGCTGATGGTGGTCTTCTTTTCCGCCCTGCCGCGCAAATCCAATTGGCGCCAGTATGGAGCGTACCTCCTGCTGCTCAACCTCTTCTTTGTGGACTTCCACCATCTGGCCCTGAACATGCCCGTGGCGATCTTGGGGATCTCCTTCTCCGCTGTGCGCATCTTCATGACCGCCAAGCAGCTTCTGTCTGCACGCAAGGCGCATGAGCGCAGCGATCTTTATTGGATCTTTGCGGCGGGCTTCTATTTGCCGGCACTGGTGATCGGCCCTGTGTTCTCCGGCCTCGATCTGAAGGCGCAGTATGAGAAGGGCGCGCCGGAAGAGGTGGTGCTGCGGGACTATCGCATGCTGCTCCTGGGCCTGGTTCTGGCGATGATCGTGGCTGTGCTGATGGGCACGCTTGCTGAGCTCACCACATTGCGTCATTCACAGCTGGCTGCCGCGCCCTTCTACTTCCTGCAGCTGTTCTGTGCATTCTGGGGACAGTCGCTCATTGCCGAGCATTCCTCGCGCTTTTTCGGTTATCGCCTGCCGGTGAACTTTGATGCTCCGTGGCGCGCACGAACGCCGGCTGAATTCTGGAAGCGCTGGCACAAGTCCATGGCCAACTTTGTGCTGCAGTACATCTTCCTCCCGCTCAATCTGCGCGGGCTCTCGCCGAAGGTCGCCACAACAGGGGCCTTCATCTTCATGGGGCTGTGGCACAATCTGTCGATCGGCTATTTCATCTGGGGGCTCGGCCACGGGCTTATGCTGGCGTTCAGCCCGCAGGAGCTGAAAGGCCGCGCCCAACAGGTGTTGATGCCGGTTGCCCTGTGGGTCTCGGTGATCGGGTTGTCTTATTTTGCCAACTATGGACCTTACGCATGAAAACCACCGACCATGCTGAGATTTTCAAGATTGCGATGATCGTCGTTTGCGCTTTCGCGCTGCTCATGTTTGTGGATCCGGGCTTTCAGGAATCGCCTTACAATGAGTTTTAGGCTGGGCTTTTTAAGCGCCCACACGACATCTGAGGACGCGCATCGGGTCTGATCGCCCAGTCTTGCGTTTTGCCAAAGGATTTCCGGTCGTTGCGATTGACAGCGAGCAACGTTTTGAGAACTATCAGAAAATCAAAAATAATGGCTCGAAAGAGTACAGGGAGGAAAACTCATGAAAGTTCTCATAGCTGCTCTGGCTGCGTTGTTCATGGCCATAAGTCCTGCGTTTGCCGATTATCCCGAACGCGAAGTTCTCGGCGTTGTGATGTGGGGCGCAGGAGGTGCCACGGACACGGTTGCCCGTGCGGTGAACCCGGCCGCGGAGGCAGCGCTCGGCAAGCCGATTGTGGTGTTGAACAAATCCGGCGGGGCCGGCGCGATTTCGACCGCCTTCGTGAACGCGGCACCTGCGGACGGGTATACGTTCTTGTATGGTGCGGAAAACCCGCAGTTGCATGGCGTGATGGGTGTTTCCGACATCGATTATGGCGACATGTATCCCATCAATATCTTAGGGCGCGGCGTTGCCGTGATCGCAGTGCCCGCAGCCTCCAAATACAAGACACTCAGCGACCTGCTGAAGGATATCGCCGCAAATCCAGGATCGGTCAAAATGGGCTCAACCGGCCCTGGCGGACTGCCGTCAACGATTGGCGCGCTGATTTCAAACGCCACGGATTTCAAGGTCACCGCGATCCCGTTTGACGGTGAAGGTCCCGGGCTGACCGCAATGCTTGGCGGTGAAGTGGATTTCATGCCATCGGGCATCTCTGCAGCTGCCGAACAGATCAAGGCAGGCAAAATGCGCGCCCTGGCTGTGGTAAACCCAACCCCGGTGGATACTCTGCCTGACGTGCCGGCCATCACCGACACGATCCCGGAGATGGGGCGGTTTCTGCCCTGGGGCCCGTTCTATGGCGTGTTTGTCAGGAAAGACGTGCCTGAGGCGGTGAAGGCGATGCTGACAAAGGCCTTTGAAACCGCCGCCAAGGACAAGACATTCCTGGAGCTCATGGCCAATCGCGGCAACGTGGTTATGAACATGAGCGGGCAGGAAGCTGTCGATTTCCTGGCGAAGTGGCAGCAAGTCACCGCCTGGGCCCTTCAGGATACCGGCGCGGCCAAGGTGAGCCCGGAGAAGCTGGGCATCGCGCGTCCTTAATCCGATCCGTCGCCCCGCTGGTGTTCCAGCGGGGTCGCCCTCAAGATACCCATGAAATCACCTGACACGCTGCGCCCGGGAGAGCGGGCTTTCGCGCTCCTTCTGGTGTGCTTTGCCGGCTACGCCTTCTGGGAATCATATGCGATCTCCGGCTTTAAGGGGCTGACGACAGGCGGGGTCATGCCAATGCTCGCCTCCGGGGTCATGGTTGCGACCGGCCTTGTCATTTTGGGGGGCAGCTTGCGAAAAGCAGCGCCGTTGCAGAGCGGATTGCAGGGCATAGTCGCCTATCTCTTTCCCCTGCGCGTGGTGCTGTTCACGCTTTTGCTGACGGTCTATGTGGCCGCCATCCCCAGCGCCGGGTTTCTGCTGTCTTCAGGTGTCTTGCTGTTCGTGGCGGTCTGGTGGCTCTGGCGAAAGGGTCCTCTCTGGGCGTTGCTCATCTCGTTTGTGTCCATAGGTGTGATCCACGTGTTGTTCAGGGTGGTCTTCCAGGTGGTGCTGCCCATGGGGAGCTGGTGGCGATGATTGAGGCGCTGAGCTTCTTTGCAACCTCATGGTTCGATCCCTATCTTCTCATCCTCACAGCGCTCGGCACGTTTGCCGGTGTCTATATTGGCGCCATTCCAGGTCTGTCGGTCACTATGGCCGCGTCGATCCTGATCTCGTTTACGTTCAAATGGGATGTGAATGAAGCGCTCGCCCTGATTGCCGGGGTCTATGTGGGCGGCGTCTATGGCGGCGCACGGACGGCGATCTTGCTGAACATTCCAGGTGCGCCGAGTGCCATCGCCACCGCAATCGACGGATATCCCCTTGCGCAGAAAGGTCTGGCGGGGGAGGCCATCGGGCTTTCAACCGTCATGTCGGTCATGGGCGGGCTGATTGGTGTGCTCGCGCTTGAGCTCGCTGCCCCGCTCATCGCGGAGTTTGCGATCAAGTTCACCTCGCGCGACTACATGCTGCTGGGCATCATCGGTATCCTCTTGGTCGGCACGCTTTCAGGCGAGAGCTTCGCCAAGGGCGCTTTTGCCGGTGCGCTTGGCATCATGATCGGGATGATCGGACTTGATCCGATGACAGCAGAGAGCCGGTTTACGTTCGGCTCGATCAACCTGATGGGCGGCGTGCCCTTTGTTGTGGCCATGATCGGCTTTTTTGGTGTTGCCGAAGCGTTGGTTCAGCTCGAGCACGTTTCAACCACACCAATCAAACAGAAGGTGGCGCGGATCATCCCGGCCTGGCGCGATGTCTACCGCTACTTGGCGCTGGGCCTGAAGTCGTCAGGATTGGGCACGGTGATCGGCGCTTTGCCGGGCACGGGCGGGGATATCGCAGCCCTTCTGGCCTATGATCAGGCCAAGCGCAGCACCAAAGACCCCGAAGTGCCGTTTGGTGAGGGCGCAAAGGAGGGCTTGATCGCGCCTGAAACTGCCAACAACGCGGCCGTCGGCGGTGCCTTCGTTCCCATGCTGACGCTCGGCATTCCCGGGGACGCCGTAACCGCCATCATCATCGGCGCGCTTTATATCCACGGGTTGAAGCCCGGACCTCTGCTTCTGACGGACACGCCCCATCTGTTCTGGTTCATCGTTGGAAATCTGACTTTGGCGAACCTGTTCCTGCTGGTTTTCGGATTGACCGGGATCCGCATCTTCACAAAGGTCGTGGAGTGTCCGCGTGCGATCCTCATCCCAATGATCGTTGTGCTTTCTGCGGTCGGGGCCTATGCCATTCAGAACAATCCCGTTCACATCACGTGGGCGCTGGCCTTCGGTGTGATCGGGTATTTCCTCAAACGCTATGGTTTCCAGGTGGGACCGATCATTCTTGGGGTCATCCTGGGCCCGATGATCGATGCAAACTACCGCCGCGCCATGATTGGCGCACAGGAGAATGTGGGGAAATTTCTCTATGATCTGGCGAGCCATCCGATCTCGCTGGTCCTGACCTGTGCGCTTGTGTTCATGCTTGTCACGCAGCTTCCTTTCATCAAGGGCATAAAACGTTGAACAGGGTGAGGGTCAGCGGGCATCGCGATCCCTGAACGCCACCCCGGCGACACTGCCTGAACGCAGATCATCGGGTGCGGCCCAGGTCTGCGGATCGCAAATCAAACGGGCCAAGGCATCAGAGGCAGCTTCGAGCATCTTTTCACCCTTTTCGGCGTTCGCCCGTGCGGGGTTTCCGTACACACCGTTTTCCGTCACATGGGCAAACGGTCGCCAGCGATAGGATGCTGCCCCCGCCTGGAGGAACCTGGTCCTGTCCTTTGGGCTCGCCAGGGTGCCAAGGTTGCTGTCGTCAACCAGCTCTGGTTCGCACACCATCATCATAGATGTTTCGGCCTCGCCGGCGTGCATAACACCTTGTTGGTCCTCCAGATGCTGTGAGAGGGCATCGCCGGCCTCGCTGACATAGGTGGTTGCCACCAGGGTCGCCTCCGTTTCTGGCGTCAGTTCATCCAGGATCTGCTGCATCGCCACGATATTGCCGCCATGAGAGTTGGAGATCAAAATATCGCGAAAGCCGTGGCGGGTGATGGAGTCCACAAGATCGCGCATAACGCGGCGGAAGGTGTCATGGCTCAGGATCAACGTACCTCCGAAGGGCATGTGATGCTCCGACAAGCCCGACCATACCACCGGTGTCACGACCACGGCTCTGGTGTCATAGGCCTTTCGTGCCGCGCGATGGGCAACTTCCTGCCCCAGCCGGGTGTCCGTCATCACCGGCAGGTGTGGACCGTGCTGCTCTATCGACGCAATCGGCAAGATCACCACAGCTTCCGCGTTGGCCAAAGCCCGCAACTCGTGAGCTTTCAGCCGCGCCCAATCTACTTCTGCCATTTTGTCCCTTTCGCTAATGTCCAAAGCTTAATTTCTGGATCCCTCGCCAACCTATCAGGTTTGATGAACAATGAGATTTAGCCCTTCAGCATCCGTGGGCGGCTCGAAGTGTCGACTGATCATATCGAAGGCTTTCTCATCGGTTTGGAAGGGGTGTTCCCCTGACTTGTTCCTTTCTTGGAGCCGGCGTTTGCAAACATCATCGGGCACGTCCACAAAGTGCAATTCATGATCAACGTTGGAGGCCTCACCGAGGTCCAGCAACCATTTGCGTTGGCGCAGCGTGTTCGCAGGAAAGTCCATAACCACCGACAGACCCTCGCTCAGCACGGCAACAACGTGCGGTCCGATCACCTGTTTGAGCCGTGCGGAGCGCTGCAGATAATCCTCCAGTGTTGTGATCTCGCCGGGATAGAGGGAGGAGAGCCAGCTGTCCTCGCTGAGAAGAACCGTCGATGGTGTGGCTGCCAGTTTTTGAGCGAGTGTCGACTTTCCAGCCGCAATCTTCCCGCACACGAGGAACAATGTGGTTCTGTGCCCTGACATGCCGCGTCCTTCATCGTGAACTGAGATATGCGGGTTGGTCGGGCTGCTGAGGAAGCCAACACCCCATCCGAACACTTGTCAGTTCATACAGATTTGCCGCCCAAACGTATAGTTTCCGGTCATGGACAGCACAAACCTTGTCTCATAGTGTGTGTCGTCTCTCTCTTTGAACCGTTTGGAGTGAATGCATGACCGATGCCTTGGTGAATAAGCGCGTGATTTTGTCAAACCGTCCCAAGGGCGTCCCTCTTGCCGATCATTTTACCGTCGAGGAGGCGCCGGTGCCTGAGCTCGGCGACAATGAGTTCATCGTCAAGAATGCGTTTTGGTCGGTGGATCCGGCAATGCGCGGCTGGGCAAATGACGCTCCAAACTATTTGCCGCCAGTTGAGATCGGCAGCCCGATGCGCTCGTTTGCAGTGGGGCAGGTTGTTGCGAGCCGCAATCGGGATTATGCGGAGGGCGAAACGGTGACCGGGATGCTGGGTTGGCAACGCTATACGGTAACAGACGGCAGCAATGTCGACCGCAAGGTGACCCATCCTGATCTGCCATCTTCGCTGGCGTTGGGGGTGCTCGGACTTAACGGTGTCACCGCATACTACGGCCTGCTCGACGTGTGTGATCCCCAGCCGGGCGAAACCGTCGTGGTGTCAACGGCCGCGGGCGCTGTGGGTTCGGCTGTTGGCCAGATTGCAAAGATCAAAGAGTGCCGAACGGTGGGGATCACCAGCAGCGCCGAAAAAGGCGCCCTGTGCGAAGACGCGTTTGGCTATGATGCGGTGATCAACTACCGCACCGAGGACGTTGGAGAAGCGGTAAGGCGCGCCTGTCCAGATGGTGTCGACTGCTACTTCGACAACACCTGCGGACCGATCAGCGATGCCGTCATGCAGCACCTGGCGCTTGGTGCCCGCATCACCATTTGCGGCACCGCCGCCCTCACCGACTGGGATCCGATCCCTCAAGGCCCAAGAGTGCACCGCCAGCTCATGGTGGCCCGCGCGCGCATGCAGGGTTTTCTTGTTTTGGACTACAAGGATCGCTTTGGCGAAGCCATCAGTGTATTGGCGGACTGGGTGCGAGACGGGCGCCTCGTGCACAACGAGCATATCCTGGAGGGCGCAGATGCGGCTCCGGGCGCAATCAGCATGCTGTATGAGGGCGTCAATACCGGCAAACTGCTCATTCGGGTGGACTAGCGACCACAAGCGACCCGCAACGACGCTCAGCGGACGCGAAAACCCGGTCAAGCGTTTCCATATGACAAAGAACTGCTCTAGGTGGCAGGCCCGTCATTTGGCCTTCTGCGATGCAAACATGTCCGCAAAGAAATCGACCATCTGGGGCACCATCTGATCGCCTCGATCCTGAGTGATGGCAATGGACATGGCCTGCTTTGCGCTTTGAGACATCAGGCTTGGAACACCGGCGTCATCTGCCATGGTGGCGTAATAGCCGACATCTTTCCGCCCGTTCTTGATGGCAAACGCGAGCATGTCCGGGTTGCCGTCAACTGCATAAGCTTTGACAAAATCCATCATCCCGGAATGCAAAGGCCCGGCGGACATCACATCGTAGAGCGTTTGCCGGTCGACCGAGGCCAGATCTGCCATGGCGAAAGCCTCCGACATGGAAGAGGCCACGGTCATTGCGAAGAAGTTATTGATCAGTTTGACCGTGTGCCCCGCTCCAAGCGGGCCAAGGTGAAAGACGTTTTCGCCGAGATCGTCGAGCACAGGCTTCACCCGGTCGAACACGTCGCGTTCTCCTGCTCCCATAATGTTGAGCAGGCCATCCACGGCGTGTGCCGGTGTGCGCCCCAGGGGTGCATCCATGTATGCGGCTCCCGTGGCCGCGACTTCTGTGCCCAGCTCGCGCGTGGAGGCCGGCAGAGATGTGCCGAAATCTATGACCGTCATGCCTTGCGACAGACCCGCGATGACGCCGTCAGATCCGCGCATACGCGCTTCGACGGAGGCTGAGGTATCCACACAGAGCATGACAATGTCGCTGGCTTCAGCCAATTCGCGGCAGGTTTTGAACTCGGTCGCGCCCTGGGACACGGCGGCGTCCACATTTGCTCGGCTTCGGTTGGCGATGACGTTGAGCGGATAATCAAGTGCCTGCAGTCTTTGGGTCATTGCGAAGCCCATGAGGCCGAGGCCAATAAAGCCGATTGCCGGTTTGGTCATATGTCTGATTTCTCTTTATTCATGGATGGAGAGCCATGCGTTTTTCAAGCAAATGCCCTTTAAAACGATCGCTGCCTTTGTGCACTATTCCCAAGTCCAGGCAAACAGGTTTCCGACCTTGAGGGCGTTGGGCCTTGCATCCTTTGCTTCGCTTTACGCAAAGTCTTCCAGAATCAAGTCGGATGCCCGTTCGGCGACCATAATGACCGGCGCATTGGTGTTGCCGGATGTGACATTCGGAAAGACCGATGCGTCCACCACGCGCAAGCCGTCCAGGCCATGAACCCGGAGGCGGGGGTCTACCACGGATGCATTCGTGTTCTTGCCGATCCGGCAGGTCGAACATGGGTGGAACACGGTCCAGCCGTTATCGCGGATGTATCGCAGGTAATCTTCATCAGTCCGGGTGTCGGTCCCGGGCGAGAGTTCACGCTCGATGATTGCGGCCAGCGCCGGGGCTTCACTGATGCGCCGGACGAAGTGAGATGCCTCCAGAACGTCGGCAATGTCCTCGTTGGTTGAAAGGTAGTTCGGCCGGATGACGGGCGCCTCGAAGGGGTCTGCTGAACGCAGGGTGATCTCACCGCGGCTGGTCGGACGACAGACGTTGAAGCCGAACAACAATCCGGGGAACGGATCAGGCCTCATCAGTTCACGCTTCGCCTTTGAGCTGCGGGTGTAGCTGACCGGGTTAAAGTAGAGCTGTACGTTGGGTGCCGATAAATCAGGCCGGGTCTTCA
>JBCDDQ010000051.1:0-19904 GCA_039180225.1 Pseudomonadota bacterium | reverse complement strand
TCCAAGACCGACTGCACCTTCGCGTTATGGTCCGTCAGACCGCCCGCATAGAACGGGCCCAAGACAAAACGGCGCAACTGCTTGGGGTGCAGATGGTAGAAGGTCTCATCCAGCGCCGTGGCAATGGTGGTCAGGTTCAGGCTGTAGCTGGAATTGTTTTGAGTGAACTCACGGAAATCCGCCCGCAGCATCAAGTTGGGCAAGCCGTCATGATGCAGGTTGGAGAGCCAGTCGCGCCGCCGCCCGCCCTTGGGCTTGCGGCGCGGCCGTGCGCTCGCCTCATCGGAGCTGTCCTCCAACATGACCGTATAGAGCATCGGCATGTTGGCCACCCCGTCATAGACCGACCAGGTGACGATGTAATAGGGGCGCCCGGTGCGATCGTTCATGGTGTGTAAGAGGGTGCGCGGCGCCGTGTAGGCCGAGAACACGTCATTTGCCGCCAGCTTGTCGAAATAGACCCGCTCGGCCATGGTGCGCTGCAGATCGCTTGGGAACTGTTTGAACTTCAGCAGGAGTTCGATCATCTCTTCACGGATCTGCTCCTGGCTCGGCAGGTCGAAGCGGTTCTCTTCGCCTTCAACCATATCCTGCTGGAGCTCCAGCACCGACCTGAACGGCGGAAACCCACTCTCGCGCCGATCGAACTTGAAGGTGCCGCTGAAATGGCATTTGAGCTGCCAACAGGCAAACGAGTGCTCAAGCCGGCCCAGTTGGCGCAACAGCTCCTCGTAGAGCACCGCGCTTTGCGGCTCTTTTTCGCTCTCGGTCTGGGCCACCTCCGCCAAGCCCTTCAGCGCTTGGTCGAAGGCCGAGAAATACCCTTCCACTTCGGGAGCAAGTTCAACCATTGCATTGGCCTGTCAACGGAAGGACCGACAGATCAATTGGCAACATATTTGGAAGTTTCATGCTGTTCGAGCACCGCGGAGAAGCGCCTGGCAAACGCATCGTCGGCCAGCTTCTTGCGGCGCTGGATCTCCTGGGTGGAGATCATGTTCTTCTCATGCAGCTCCAAAAGGTCTGCAATGTGGGACTGGGCGGCCGCGCCGATGCCGGCCATGGTTTCCTCCGCGGCGGTGTCCACCTTGGTGCCCAGCGTGTTGATGGAGTGGGCCACTTTCTGCTGTGCGGCCGTCTTCAAGCTGTCTTCCAGGGACTTATACAGCACCACGCGCTGCTCTGTGTCGATGTTGAGCTTGTTGATCAGGGTCGACTGAGCGGCAATCTGATTGTTCAAGCTGTCCACGAAGGTCTGGAACATGGAGGTGTAGCGCTCCAGCGTCTGAGACGCGGCCAAAAGCTCCTGCTCGCGGGCCTGGGCCTGATTGTACTCGGTGGCCATGGCGGAGCGTTCGGCTTCCAGCTTGGTCCGTTTGGCCTGATCGGTGGAGGCCGCCATCTTGTTTTCCAGATCCAGCAGCGCCGGGTTCAGGTCTTCGATGGTTTTCTGGGTGGCTTTCAGGTCTTCGGTCACCCCCTGGCGGCGGTCGATCACCTTGCGCAAGCTCTCCTCAGAGGTGGCATACCGCTCTTCGAGAACGGCCTTCTGGTCGGTGAGCACGCGCACGATCTTGTTGGACTTCAGCAAGAGATCCTGCAGGTTCTGGGCAAGCGACGTGCTGCGCACCCGCTCGTTCTGCATGGCCTCAGCTTTCTGCTTGGAGAAGAAGCCGATGAAACTCTCCGCGAAGGTGTATTCCTGCATGTTCTTGAACTCAGCGCCGAAGGAATTGGTCACATCCTCCAGGCCAATGATCATGTCCGCAATGTTGGCCTCCATGACCTTTTGCTGCTTGAGTACGTCCTCAATGCGGGCGTTTTGAATGTCGAAATCTAAATCACCGATGGATTCGTTCTCAGCCAAGGTTTCGAGCACCTGACTGCTCGCCTCGACCTGAGACTTCATCTGCTCCATCATTTGTTCGGTTTCATTGATTTCTTGTTCAAAGGTCGCTGATTCGTACATGGAATATCCGCTAAATGTTTCAGGTGCCGCACTTAAGTACATAGGAAGGGTTATACGCCAATTAAACTGTCACGCATGCATTTCGCCTACCCAGACCGCTCAAAATCCCCCAAATTCGTACACTTGGAACGCAAACTTCAAATGACAGTATACAGACTGTTCTCCACCGGAAGCAGCCAAACTTCAGACGCTACTGTCTTGGTCTTGATTCGCCCAACCTGTGCAATGTCCTGTCTTGAGCATGCCTTGTCCGGCGAACGGCAGGACGGTTCAAATGCTCCATTGAATGATGGACCGCCCGGCGGGCGCTGTCCAACATTCCGTCGGCTCTTTCGCCTTTGCGTCCGGTCAGGGGCTGTTGCACAATTGGCTATGACTTCATCTGAGCTTGAATGTCGGCTTCTCCCACCTGCTCTCTTGGCTGCTCGAGAGATCATTTTCACAAGCGGCCTGGGCCGCAATTACTGGTGCATGTATCCGTGCCTCACCGTGCGCCAAAAAACGACGGACACACATGTATCAGCTTAGGGATTTCGGCTCCTACATGGCCGGCGGCCGCGTGCACGTGGTCTCCGGCGAGCCTGTGGAGACCATTCAGTTCACCCCAACCACATCCTACCGTTTCGATCCAAACGGCCATCAACTGGTGGAACATGCCTACGTGCAGTACTTCGTGCCGGAGAACCGCAACGATCAGGCGCCGATTGTCTTGGTGCATGGCGGCGGCATGACGGGCACAATGTGGGAGACCACACCCGATGGCCGGCCCGGGTGGCTCCAGCTTCTGATTCAGCGTGGCTTCGAGGTGCATGTGGTGGACAATGTGGAACGGGGCCGCGCGGGCTGGCACCCGAGCCTTTGGGAGGGCGATCCGGTGGTGCGCACCATGGAAGAAGCCTGGAGCCTGTTTCGCATCGGTGCTGAAGAAGATTTTACCGCGCGCGCGCCGTTTCCCGGACAACGCTTTCCGGTAGAGCATCTGGACGGCCTGTGCCGCCAATTCGTGCCGCGCTGGACCTCAACGCTGCCCTATCAGGCTGCGGCGTTGGCCGAGGTGCTGAAACGTCTCGGCCAATCTCATGTCATCTGCCACAGCCAGGGCGCTCAGGTGGTGTTTAGCGCTGCTGAACTCAGCCCTGGCCACATCGAACGCATCAGCGCGCTTGAGCCTTCTGGCCTGGCGGACGGCGCTGCGCGCATGCCGGTGACCATGGTGTTTGGGGATTTCACGGATGCAACGCCAACCTGGCGGGGCCTCATGGAGCGCTGCGACAGCTTTGCTGAGACGAGCGGCACTCTGGTGACGTGGCTCGATCTTGCCGAAAACGGATTGCCGGCTCATTCTCACATGATGATGATGGATCAGGGACATGAAGACGTTCTGGCGCTTGTGTTGAAACTAGCAAGCGATTGAGCTTGGTGTATTTCAAATATATAAGTATAATTCTGATAAATATATTGCCGAATTATTTTATTGAAAGGCGGTTGTGGTGCAAAGTATTTTCCCCTTTTTGTGGGAGAAAATTAAAAATCTGTCGAAGTGGCCGATTATTTTGATCTTTGTATCATTGTTCGCGTTCTTTGGTGAGGTGGCAAAGTTCCGCTCCAACATCACTGAACTCTGGAACAGTGGCTCTGCATATATTGAGAAGCGAGCCTACCTCAACAACCTCAAGGCACCCTTCAAGCGGCCGGCCACACGCGAAGAGCTGCAGGGCATGACGACAGGTGAACTGCAGCTGCGAATTTTGCGCATAAAGGCGTATCAGGGAGAGCTTAAGTTCTCTGAGAACGTTGGGAGCGCAAAGAGTTTTCTCTGGCTCAAAAAGTGTCTGTCGAACACGCGGTACTTCCCTGACGGGCTTCAATCGGTCAACGAACTCCACGAGTTCGATATGGTGGACTGGATTGCACAGGACCGCTCGGCCGCAGCCATGGCGTATGACCAAAAGAAACTCGGCGAAGACCGCAGCTTCTTCCGTCTGCCCGGCCTCCGGTCGCGGATTCTGGCACGCGCATCATCACAACTGCTGTATGGCTACTATGATTCTGAGATCGTGCTCGTTGACCA
This sequence comes from Pseudomonadota bacterium, assembly GCA_039180225.1. Taxonomy (GTDB): domain Bacteria; phylum Pseudomonadota; class Alphaproteobacteria; order Rhizobiales; family CAJQND01; genus JAAEUE01. The sequence continues at coordinate 15,864 of JBCDDQ010000051.1, read as the reverse complement.
GGATGAACTCTACTTTATTCGAAACGCCATCTATGCCAGCAAGGGGTACCGTTTCAGCACGCATGTGCTCAGGAAGTTCTTCAACCGTGACCCAAAGTACCGTCCGGTCGAGGGAACGTTCAAATTTACCGAGCATATTTCTCCGGTCGAGCTTTGTAATGCCGAGTATCTCCGGCAGCTCAATACCAAAAAAGTGCGCAACTCTGTTGGCCGCGGCTTAAGCATCATAGTCGGAGACGATGAGGTCTTCAGCGACATTCGGAGCCGAACGTGCGTTTGTCTCCAATCACCAGGGATCTCAGTTGATTGTCACCGCCCGAAACCTGATGAGGCCCGCGGGGAAACCGCCAGGCGTTATGTTGACATGATTATCGAGCTGGGACGGGGCGAAAACACCTATGGGTTCGACTATCCGGAGGCAAGTTCCAAGCTGCAGCGGACCTACTTTTATGAGCTGGAGAAGACGTCTCTCATTGCGGCCATTGAAAGGATATTTCACGAAGTGCATTTGGAGGTGCTCAGTCTTGACCCCAAGCTGCATTTCAAGAAGCAGCCGCTAAACGACCGGGCCAAACATCTTGGAGTGAGAATTGAGATCAGCGATGATTTGGCCGAGAAACTCGGCTCCAGCGTCAGGTTGCGACAGGATGTGTCTGCCAAGATGTGCCGAGGCATCGACAATTTCTTTGACAAGAAAGGCGATCTGATCCCGCAGTTCGCAGATTAAAGCCGCTATTAGACCGCAGCAGAGGCCCGCCAGGTGGTCACCTGTTCAGACAGGATGGCGAAGCGGTTGCTCATGGTATCGGGTCCCAGAGGGTCCTGGAATTTGCTGACCACGCTTTCGATCTCATCCCAGTCTTTCTGCGTAAGGGTGCTGACCGCCACGGGCAGAAAGTGCTGCTCCTCGGCTCTCATGTGCGCGCGCTCGCCGGAAATGAAGTCACGGGCCAGCTTGACGAACGTATCGCGGGAAATCTCTGCTTCCATCAAGACGTTCACCACAGCCCGTGTGAACTCTTGCAGCCGCTCAGAAACCTCAGCATGCAACTGCTCAAGCTCGCCAAACGGTTCCACGGCTTGGGCATCGCGCGCCTTCAGTTTGCGGAACACCACATCTTCCTTGGGGTGGTGGTAGAGATCCGGGAAGGTCAGAAAATAATCAATGATTTCGCGGATCAGATCATAGTCGGGCTGATTGGTCTGCTCAAACAGATCAATTTGCGCCTCCAGGAGATCCAGGAGCCGCGCCATGGTCCGGTGCTCGTTTCGGATGGAATCGATAACTGCGGACATGGCCATTTCCTCCTCAAGGTCTGGCAAAAAATCTGCCATCACCCATCGAAGAGGGCTTTGATTTGAATCAAGTGACCTGCGGATGAAGCGGTGCTGGCCAGAAACTGCAACAGCATCGTCCAAGTGGATGAAGCACGCGATGTTCCGGCCACGGGCTTAACCGGCACATGCCTATCCCGGTCGGGCTCCTCTACACCAAGCGCTCTATCAGTTGAATATCGTGTCTTTCTGAGACACTCCACCGGGAATAACCTGAAAAAGTAAGTGTAATTGTGGTATTAATGCCACAAATCTGGATCGACTACACCGCAATAAGGTCAATCGCTTGTTGATTTAGGATTTCTCTCATAACATTCTCTCAAAAATAGTGTCTGAATAATACCAAGTGTGCAGGGGCGGGCGAAAATCGTGCGCATAGCGTGTGTAACGTTGATGTTTGTGGGGATGTTGGCGACAGTTTCTGTTGCGAACGCGATGTCGTTGCGCGACGCCGTACGGCATACTGTTGAAACCAATCCAACAATAGCTGCCGCAAGGGCAAACCGTACGGCCAGTGGCTATGTGCTGCGCCAGTCTCAAGGCCGGCTGGTGCCGACGATCGATTTGAGCGGCGATCTGATGGCCCAAAGGGTCGACAAACCCAGGAGCCTGGCCCGGGGTGTAAACGACCGCACCAACTACCGCCGGCAAGTGGGCGTGGTTGTGCGCCAGATCATGTTTGATGGGTTTGAGCGGGCCAACGCCGTCTACCGGGATGCCGCGCGCCTTGACGCTGCGGCGCTCACGGTTCTGGAGAATTCAGAGACGGTGGGACTGACCGCCGTGGAAGCCTATATCGACGTGCGCCGCCACTTGGTGTTGGTCGGCATTGCCGATCGCAATGTGCGCCGCCATGCGGAAGTTCTGGCCCTGATCAGAGAGCGGGCTGACGGCGGTAAGGCGCCGGAAAGCGATGTCAATCAGGCGCGTGAGCGTCTGCTGGTCGCAAAGGCGGTGTCTGAGGACGTTAAGCGTGCTCTGGAAGAGGCCTATGCCAAGTTTCACGAAGTGGTCGGGCTGAGAGCCCGTGGCATCAAGCGGGTGCGTATTCCACGGTCCTTGCCAATGACCCGGCGCGCTGCGGTTAAGATTGCCATTGCCAACAACCCGGCCATTAAGACCGCCAATGCCAACATTGACGGTGTTGCGTTTGACCGCGAGCGGGCGGTGGGCGCGTATGCCCCGCAGATTTTTGCCGAGGGCGGCGCCACCTATGGCCGCCGGGTAGACGGCACCCAAGGCCGCAGCGTGGATGTGAAGGGCGGTCTGGTATTCTCCTGGAACCTGTTCAGCGGCCTGCAGCGCCGCAACCGCATCAACGAAATGGATGCCCGTGTGAACGCAGCCCGTTACCAGCGTGATTCGCAGGTGAGGGCCGCTCGAGGCCTTGCCGAGCGTGCCTGGGCCAATCTCACCCGCGGCCGCAAGCGCGTGTCGATCATCCGCCAGCAAGTGACGATCAACCAGGGCATCGTGAAATCCTATCTGGAAGAATATGAGCTGGGCAAACGCAGTCTCTTGGACCTGCTGGATGCAGAAAGTGCGCTGTTTAACAGCCGGTTCCAGCTCTCAAGCGTTCAGGCGGTCTACACCTTCGCGGCCTACCAGCTCATCGCGAGCACGGGGCGTCTTCTGGAAACCCTTGGCGTTACGCCGCCACCAGAGGTGAAAGCCGATCACCGGATCCAGAGCCAGAAGCCCCTGGGTATCTTCAACATTGAGATTGAGCCCCTGCGCCAGTAGCGGGCTCGCGACCTGGAACGACGCCCAGCGGGCGCGAAAACCCGGTCAAGCGTTTCCATATGACAAAGAACTGCTCTAGCCAGGTAGATTACGCAGCTGTTCCAGCAGTTTAGGCGTCACCGTACCGGTTGGCTGGTGGCCGTGCTGTGATTGGAACTGACGGATGGCGCGCGCGGTGCGTGGGCCCATTTGTCCGTCCGGCACCCCGGCATCATACCCGATGGCGTTGAGCAGCTTTTGGGCCTCTTTCGTGGCCGGGCCAAGCGCGAAGCCGGCATGCTCCTGGGTCGTGCCGCGCACCTTCACGCTTTCAGGCTTCTGCCAGCCGCCAATCGGCGGGGTGACCACATTTGCGGAGAACTTTGCTTTGACCGGGCGCCAGGTTTCAACCAGTTGATTGGCCTTGTTCATGTCGTCTGCCTGAAGCGTGCTCTTGACCTTTGCCAGGCGCTTGGCGGCATCCTTGTCTTTTTGCTTGGCGGCGAGCGAGTACCAGCGATAGGCCTCCATGATGTCTTTTTGAACGCCCAGGCCCTCTTCATAAAGGATGGCCAGATTGTATTGGCTGTCCTTGAGGCCCAGATTGGCGGCTTTCTTGAACCAGTAACTGGCCTGGTTGAACTTTGCCCGTCCGCCCGGGCTGTTGGCATGCAGGACGGCCAGATTGTGCATAGCCTTGATGTGACCGCGGTGAGCGGCATGCTCATACCAGGCTTTTGCGCTCTTGATGTCCTGTTTCACGCCCCGGCCACGTTCGTAGAGCGTGCCGAGCCGGTACTGGGCAGGGGCCAGTCCTTTCGAAGCGGCCTTGTGATACCAGATGGCCGCTTTATCAAAATCCTTTTTGACCGCTTTGCCGTCGCTGTAGCGCGTGGCCACCATAAATTGTGCAATCCTGTCACCCTTTGCGGCTGACCAGAGCATCTCTTCCGGGCCAAGCGCTTTGGGCAGCCCGGCCAGAAGCTTCGCCTGCTCCGGGGTGAGGCTGTCGGAGGTCTCGGCCCCTGTCGGCTGAGGGTTGGGCAAGGCACCGGTGACAAACGGGTCGCTCGGTGCCGCAGAACGTGCATCGCTCGTGGGCGTGAGCGGAACCAAGGCATCGGACGTGGTCCCGACCGGCGCTGCGCCGATGGATGTCACGTTAGGGTCAAGCGCCGGATTGCTCTTGAGCGTCGACGTGGGGGCGGTTGGAACGGAACCGTCCAGCGTGACGCTGCCTGCCGGCGGGCGTGGAGAATCGGATTTTCCGTCCACATTACTGACCGAGGCGGTTTGGATGGGATCAGGTGATGCAGTTGACTGATCCACCAGATTGCCGTTCTGCTGTGGTGCCGTTGGATCAAACGGCACGCTTTCGGCCGGCTGCACGCTGCCATCGCCCGTGCGCGCTCCAGCTGGTGCCACGGGAGGGGCCACTTGCACCGGCGCGGTGCTCGTAGGGGTCGGGGCTGTGCGGGTTACACGCGGGTTGGGTTTTGCTCCATCCTTGCTCTGATAGCCGTTGATGAGGCCATACGCGGCCACAGCGCCAATCAGCAAGGCCATGGCGCCGGCCAGAAGGAGCTGGCGATGTTTGCCGCCCGCTTCAGAGGTGGCTTGGGGGGCACTGAACTGACCGCCAAGGTGCGGGGCCGCGCTTGTCTCCTGCAGGCTTGGCGCGGCGGCTGGGCCTGCTGGCGCACCGCCATGGCCTGCGGCTCTGGCCGCTTCGCGGGCCGCCGCGATAAAGTCCTGGCGCGGTGTGTGCGGCTGCGCCTCCGCCGGAGTGCTTGCATCCAGCGAAGGCGGGCTCAGTGGCTCTGGTTCAGAGAAGAGTTCTGGTTGCGGCTCTGCAGCCGGCTCCGGCTGCGCCGCGAACGTGCCGATCTGCGCGGCGACGGTCGGCTGTTCTGGCTGCGGTGTTGCAAATGCCGGCGCCGGTTCTGCCAGCGGGGCAGGCGGGGTCAGCGGATCAATCTTTGCTGCCGGAGAAATCGCGGCCACGGGCATGCCGGAATCCGCCGCAACCGCAGCCCGGGCCGCCTCAATCTGGTTCATGCGCTCAATCACGCTATCGAGCGTATCGTGCACGGCCACAAGGGTTTCGTGCGTACGCCGGTCTGCAGATTGCGAGCTGTTTTGGATGGCGTTCAGGCCCTGCTGCAATGCCCGCAGTTCGGCGGATGCATCCGGAGCGGTGCTCTCGTTGACCTTGCTGTCCACCTCTACCCTCAGCTGTTCTGCCATGCGGGTGGCGGCCATTTCGGCTGATTGGGTCACTTCATTGCGGGTGGTCTGCAGGCGGCTGGTGAGCTGGGCAATGGAGGCTTCCAGCTCGGAAATCGTATCCAGCTTGCGCTCGTGATCTGACAGTCTGTCCGCTACCTGCCGCACTTGCGCTTCCAGAGCCCTGATGGCCGGGCCATTGTCGGGTTGCGACTGGGCCGCGGAAAGGCGCGCGTCCAGTTGCAGTATCTTGGCTTCAAGCTCGCCGGTCTTGGCGAGTTCGGCGGTGTTGGGCAGCGTGTTCTCCAGCTTATGGGCCAGTTCATTGATGCGCTGGTTCACCTGGTCATAGCGCGATGCATCGTCGTTGACGTTCACTTGCTTGGTCAGCTGCTCCAGGGAAGAGCGCATGGACTGCAAGTCCCGGTTGGATGCAGTTGAGGCCTTCAGTTGACGGATTTGCTCTGCAAGAGTGGATTGATCGGTCCAAAGCCGGCTCACATCGTCTTTTGAAAGAGAGTTCCCGGCGCTGCTCCGCACTTCGTTGGCCAGAGCATCCATACGCTGCTCGAGAGAATCCAGGATCGTCTTGGTGGGATCGCCTGCGCCGAAAAAGGTGCCCGCATCGACCGTACCATCTCCTTGCGCATGGGCGTGGAGCATTCCCGGATCGGGAAGTGATTCGGCCAATTCTGAAATTTTCTTCTCAAGTGATTCGATCCGGGAGTCTTTTTTGGCGGCTGTTTCCTGCTTATCAAGCTTGGCTGCGATGCCGGCCAACCGGCGCTCCAAATCCTCGATTGGACCGGCCGTGTCCTGCACACCCTTGCTGTCTGATGAGGCTGCGCGCGCACCGATTTCAGCAATCCGATCCTGTAGGGATTTCAGGGTCGATCGTGTTCTGGCCTCCGATTCCTCCACGTGGCTCATGACGTTTTTAATGGCCACATCGAAGGTGGCGGACGAGCTCGGGGTTGGGCTTGGCGCGGGGGTTTCCCGGTCCAGTTTATCAGCCAAATTCGACAATTGCCGGTTTAGTTGAGAAAGGGAGTTTGACGAAGAAAGCTCATTGTTTTCAATGCGATCCATCAATGAGCGCATGGTTTGCTCGGCGTTCGACGGCGTGGCTGGGTCTTGCTGAGGCGCCTGAGGCAGATCGCGTGGCTGGGACGCGTCTGGCGCGACCATCTGAGACAGTTGGTTGCTCAGTTCATTGAGCTTCTGATGCAGGGCAGAGCTCTCAGCCATGAAGCCCCGGTCGGACGAGGAATTGGCTGGATAATCATAGGTGCCGGCTGGCTCATAGTCAGATTGCCGGTCACTCCAGGGTAAACGAGAATTCATGCTGCTTCCGCCACCTACAGATGTGATTTCATTCACACGCAAAGCTTCTGGAACTGACCAACTTCACGCATTTGAATCGGACAGGTCCCCAAAGTCAAAAGTTAACGTTCTTGGTAAAGATTGAGTTAACCAACCGTCCAAACGAGGCACATAAGCCGTCCACCCCTCAACCGGTGTATTGACTTTGGGCATTGGGGTTGCGAGACGAAGGTTGACCTGGGGGCGGGTTGGTCGAGGTGCCATCGTTCGGACGAACGAATGAGGAGTGGCAATCGGCCGTGTCAGCGCTGGTGCGAGAGGGTTATCCTTCGGTTTGAAAGGCGGGAGTTGCTGTGTGAGCTGAGGAGCGCGCTTAAGGCGCTGTTCCATCGCTCTGTGCAGCCCGTTTCACTTTTGAAGGTACAAACTGACGCACTTCCGTTGACGTTAACGTAAAGGTCACTAGATGCAGCCTCGGTCATTAAACCGAGACCGGAGAACAAAGAGTATGAGTGAACCGATGAATGAAGAACAGGCCAGGCGTTATACGATTACGCAGTTGTGCCGTGAGTTTGATGTAACGCCCCGCACGCTGCGGTTTTATGAGCAGAAGGATCTGTTGCATCCCGCACGCGAGGGAATGAACCGGATATTCAGCCACCGCGATCGGGCAAGACTAAGCCTGATCTTGCGCGGCAAGAAGGTCGGCTTTTCCTTGGACGACATTAAGGAGATGCTCGACCTATACAACTTGAAGGACGGCCAGGTGACCCAGTTGCAGGTTGCCCGCTCAAAAGGTTTGGCTCAGTTGGAGCATCTTAAGGACCAGAGAGTGGCGCTGGATGAGGCGATCACCGATCTCGAGCGTGCCATTGAGATCGTCGAGGGCATGCTGACGGAACGCGGCATCGACACCGAAGCTGAATTCGCCCAAGCTGAATCTGCTTGATCAAGACGTCATTTGCATTTGCCAAAGTGCGGGTTGCGGTTGCGGCCCCACTGATTTCTTGCATACTGGCGCCGCGAAAAAACGAGCAGCAAGGGTGCCTTTGAAATGACGGTGCTGAACACGCCTAAGCCCGATTGGATGAGCGAAGATCTGGAGCTGTTGGCCAATGCGTCAGGGCGGCTGTTTGAGAGCGAATATGTGCCCCACTACGAGCGCTGGGAAGAGCAGGGCGCCTTTGACCGCTCTGCCTGGACCATGGCCGGCGAGGCAGGTCTTTTGTGCGCGGAGATGCCCGAGGCGTATGGCGGCGCCGGGGGCTCGTTCGCCCATGATGCGGTGATCACTCACCAGATCACCAGCAAAGGCATAGATGGCTTCGGCCTGCCGCTGCACAATGCGATCGTGGCGCCCTACATCCTGCATTATGGCTCTGAGGAGCAGCGCAAGCGCTGGCTGCCGAAACTGGCCACAGGCGAGATGATCGGCGCGATCGCAATGACCGAGCCGGGCGCGGGCTCAGATCTGCAGGCTGTGCGCACCAGCGCCAAGCGCGATGGCAATCACTATGTCATTAACGGCCAGAAGACCTATATCACCAACGGCATTCTGGCCAATCTGATCATCGTTGTGACCAAGACCGATCCAGGCGCGGGCGCCAAGGGCACATCGCTCTTCGTGGTGGAAACCGATGAGGTTGAGGGCTTCGAGCGGGGCCGGAACCTGGACAAGATCGGCCTCAAATCGAACGATACGGCCGAGCTCTTCTTCAATGATGTGAGGGTACCGGCAGATGCGCTGTTGGGCCCGGTTGAGGGCCAGGGCTTTATCCATCTCATGGAACAGCTGCCGCAAGAACGGCTGTTGATCGCCGTACAGGCCATGGGCCGGATCGAGCGGGCGCTGAGCTTGACCCTGGACTATGTGCGCGAGCGCGAGGTGTTCGGTTCTAAGGTGATGGACTTTCAGAATACCCAGTTCACCCTGGCCGAATGTAAAACCGAGGCAACCATCGCCAAGGTGTTTGTGGACAGCTGCATAGGCCAGCTGATCAAAGGCGAATTGGATGCGGCCACCGCCTCCATGGCAAAGTATTGGTTGACCGATCTGCAGTGCAAGATCATCGATGAGTGCCTTCAATTGCATGGCGGTGCCGGCTATATGAACGAATATCCCATCGCCCGCATGTACCGTGACGCTCGGGTGGAGCGGATATACGGGGGCACCAACGAAATCATGAAAGTGCTGATCTCCAGATCACTCTAAGCGCGCCTGAAACCAAAAAGGAAGACTGCCAAATGGCCGAAGTGGACTATTACTTCACCCTGCTTTCCCCGTGGGCCTATATCGGCCACGACGCCTTTCATCGGGCCATGGAAAGCACGGGCACAACCGTCAACTACTTTCCTTTGAACCTGCCCTCGGCGTTTGCGGCATCAGACACCCCGGTTCTGGGCAAGCGCCATAAGACCCGTCAAGACTACCGTACCCTTGAGCTCCAGCGCTGGGCTGTCAAACGCGGATTGAGCTTCAATTTCTGGCCTGACCACTGGCCGTTCGCGGCGGCCACGGGCGACAAGATGGTGATCGCCATGGCTCAGAACGGAACGAACCCGTCGGCGTTCATACGCGAGATTTTCACCGGCATTTGGGAACGCCAGATGAACTATGCTGAAGAGAGTGCCCTGGTGGACGCCGCAGCATCAGTTGGGCTGGATGGGGAGGCTCTGTTGGCGCAGGCTCATGGTGAGGAGGCGCAGGCGGTTTATGATGGGACCACCGAGAACGCCATCAGATTAGGTATCTTCGGCGTGCCTGCCTATTTTTATGATGGCGAGTACTTCTGGGGCCAAGACAGAATTGAGCTCCTGGAAGATGCCCTGAAAGCGGGACGTGCCGGCTACAAGCCGATATACCCGGAAGGGGCCTGACACCCGCTCTGATCAACGGAGGACCGTCTCGATGCTGAAACGAACTGTGTTGGCTATGCTCTGCAGCATGGCGCTCGCCGCGGCCGCTTGGGCCGAGGAGGGACGCTATGACATCAAGCCGGCGGGCGATGGTTTCATCAAGCTGGACAAAAAGACCGGAGGGCTCACCCATTGTCGCCAGATTGATCAAAACTGGACGTGCAAGGCGCTAAACGACGAGAGCGCCGAGCTCAGCGCCAGCGTGGAAGATCTGTTGGCCGATGCCGCCAAGATCAAGCAGGAGAACCGGGAGCTGAAGGCCAAAGTGGCCCAGTTGGAGGACAAACTTGCCAAGCTGCAGGCAGGCCCCAAGGAGCTGAAACTGCCGAGCGATGCAGACGTGGACAAGATCATGGGGTTCTTTGAAAAGCTCATGCAGCGTTTCTTGGATTTTGCGCGCCAGATGCAGGAAGAGCAGGGCGAGCCAACGTAAGGCGAGGGGGTGTTATGAGCGAGAGCACATTTGAGCTGACCACAATCGGCAAGGTGGCCGAGATCAGGCTGAGCAGGCCTGACGCCCTCAACAGCTTTACACCGGGCTTCTGGCGTGAGTTCCGCGAGCAGGTAGAAGCGTTGGATGACCGGGGAGACGTGCGTGCCCTGGTGATCTCCTCCACGGGTAAGCATTTCACCGCGGGCATGGATCTGGGCGTGTTTCACGCCATGCCGGACCTGAGCGCCCATGAGCCTGGCCGCGCCCGAGCTGCCATGATGAAAACCATTGACGCGTTTCAGGAGACGTTCAACTGCCTTGAGCGGGCGCGCTTTCCGGTCTTGGCCGCTATCCAAGGTGGGTGCATTGGCGGCGGTGTGGATCTGATTGCCGCTTGCGATATGCGCTACTGCACGGCCAATGCGTTCTTTGTGATCCAGGAGATCAATATTGGCATGATGGCGGACGTGGGCACGTTTCCGCGCCTGCAAAAGGTCATGCACGAAGGCCTGGTGCGCGAGCTGGCATTTACCGGCCGGCGCTTGAGCGCTGAACGCGCCTTGTCGGCTGGCCTGGTCAATGAGACCTACAAGAGCCAAGACGAGATGCTCCAGGCGGTGCGCGCCACTGCGCAGGAGATTGCGGAGAAATCCCCGCTGGCCGTTTGGGGGTCAAAAGAGGCCCTCAACTATGGCCGCGACCATTCCACGAGGGACACCCTCAAGCACATAGTCACCTGGCAGGCCGGCATGTGGCACATGCCCGACATGCAAACGGCGTTCAAAGCCCAGAAGGCCGGCGAAAAACCGGAGTTTGATGATCTCCTGCCCAACAAGCCGGTAATTTGAGCAGGTCTGCCCCATGCAGCAGGTGCTGACAGAGCTGACGTTTGCCACACCCGGGCGCAGCATGATGGATGTTTCCTCTGAGATTGCCGGTTGGCTCCAGGAAAGCGGCGCGGAAACCGGCCTTCTGAGCCTCTTCATCCGACACACATCTGCCTCTCTCACCATTCAGGAGAATGCCGATCCGGATGTGCAAGCCGATCTGTTGGATGCGTTTGACCGGCTCGCGCCTGAGAGCGCGCCCTATCGTCATAGCTCCGAAGGGCCTGACGACATGCCGGCCCATGTCAAAGCGGCGCTGACCTCCACCTCGCTCTCCATACCCGTCAGCGCCGGGCGCATGACCTTGGGCACCTGGCAGGGGATCTACATCATGGAACACCGCGCCCGCCCGCATCAACGCCGTGTGGTGGCGCACTTCATGGGCGAGCTGAGAGCATAAAAAAAGGCGGGCTCTTCAAAAAGAGCCCGCCAAGTCAGGAAGGAGAGGGGCCACAGCACAGGGAGGAGGTGTGTGGCCACCTGGGAGGAAATGTCGGGCCGAAACTCATCAAACCCGACAAGGAAGACACTGCTGAGAGATCAGATCGTCTCACCAGCGTTCCCGCCTGATATGGGCGAGTGTGCACTGCAACACAAGGGGTCGGGCCGCATGACAGCCATGCGCCAACTGCATGGCTGCTGAGGGCTAAATTACCACTCGATCCGCTCCAGATTGGAGAACGCCACATCGTCGAAGCTATCGTTGCCAAAGTCGATGTCGCCTGCCGCATCGGAGCTGAATTGCAGGTAGTTCGTGCCGGAACTTACCAGGGTGCCGCTGGTCAAACTGTAGGACCAGTCGGTCCCCAGAACGCCCGGGTTGGTCACCTGGATCACATCGGTCCACCCGCCACCGGCGCCGCCGTCGACAATATCCTCGCCATGGCTGCCATCGCCAGTGATGAAGAACAGATCGTTCCCGGTGCCGCCACTCATGGTGTCGTCACCCTCGCCGCCCTCTATCGTGTCGTCACCGGCCATGCCACTGATGGTGTCATCGCCGGCTGCACCGCGCAGAATGTTCGCGCCGCCATCGCCGGTCAGCGTGTCGGCCAGGCTGGAGCCGGTGAGGTTTTCAATGTTTACCAGCGTGTCATTGCCCTGACCGGTGGCGATGCCGGTGGTCAAGTTGGCCACGACAGCGGCATTATCCAGATTGAAGGCGGCCGTGTCGTTGTCTGCACCACCGTCCAGGTCGTCATCGCCCATGCCGCCGTAGAGGATATCGTCCTCACTGCCGCCGCTAATGGTGTCGTCGCCTTCGCCGCCGAACAGCTGGTCATAGCCTGCATCGCCGCTGATGATGTCGTCGCCGTCATCGCCGGCAATGTAGTCGTTCCAACCGCCGCCGCTCAGGGTGTCGTCGTTGCCACCGCCCACAATATGGTCCGCACCTGAGGTGCCCACGATTGTGTTGGAGGCATCATCACCGCGGATCTGATTGCCATCGTAAACGTGCACGGTCAGCGTTGTGCTGGAGCTCTCCGTGTCGCCATTCGACTGCTCCGTGGCCGTGGCGGTCACGTTCAGATCGAAGTTGCCCACAAAATCGAGGGGCGGCGTGATTGTCAGCGAGGACAGATCCCAATTGTTCGCCGGCAGACCGAACGAATCGTAGAGATCGATCGTTGTGTTGCCGGCCGTCGCCGTGAAGGTGTGGCCAAGGCCATCGGCCAGCACGGCGCCCACGGGGATGTTGTCGACGCTCAGCACGTGCTGCTCTGAGCCGTCCACGTCCGGGCCGAACGTGACATCGATGCTGGAGATGTCGATCGCCGTGTTCTCTGCGCCGTTGGCTTGAGCCTCGCCGTCGGTCATGATGTGCAGGTTGTCCACGAAGATACCACGACCGTAATCCTGCTCGGCCCAATCGGGCTCGCGTATGGTAAGCCGCTCCACGTCGCCCGTGCCGGTGACGTTGATGGTGTAGCTCTGCCAATCCGGGTTGGTGAGCCCCGTGCCGTCGCGCGAGAGGGTGGCGACAACTTGGCCGTCCCAGACGATTTCAATCGTGTTGTTGTTGCCGGAAACCCCTGGACGCGGTGACCAGTCAAAGCTCAGTGTGTAGTTCGCGCCGGCTGAAGTTTCGAACTCTTGGAAGATCTCGCCGGCATCGGCAAAGGAGTCGATCGGGTCGTCATCGATCTCGATGTGCCAGTTGCCGCCTGTGGTGCTGGTTTCAAAGTTGCGGATCTCGATCAGCTTGCCCGTGGGCGCATCCCAGCCCTCAAATGTGGGGATGGCGAACCCATCCGCGTCCACTGTGGCGCTCGGCGCAGATTCCCCGTCCGTGAAGGTCACCTGCGTGAAGTAGTGGCCTGTGACGGAGTTGATGCTGAGGTTGGTGATCGGGTCTGCAACCGCCGTGATGTCCAGTGAGGCCGTGGCGCTATCTGACCGGCCGCCCTCGTCTTCCACCGTGAAGCTGATCGGCAGATCAGTGGTGTGAATGTCGGCCGCCGGTGTGAACGTCCAAGTGCCGTTGAGATTGTCCACGATGGCGCCAAAGCTGGCCGAAACCGAGACATTGGAGATGCTCAGATCTGTTGGTCCGCTGTCCACATCGGTGCTGTTGGCCAGCAATTGGGCTTCGGTGATGATGAGGGCGTTGTCCTCAAGGATCGCGCCAAGATCCACGTCGCCCGCTACCGGCGCATCGCTGACCCCATCAATCGTCACCGTTACCGTCGCAGTATCGCTGCTGCCATTGCCGTCATCCACGGTGTAGGTGAAGGTGTCCGTGGCGATTTCGCCTGTGTTCAAGCTCTCAAACTGCCCGTTCGGGTCATAGTCAAACGTCCCGTCGCTGTTCAGCGTGAGCAGTGCACCTGAGCCGAGTGCGATCTGGGTGCCGACACTTGCCGCCGACCCGTTGATCTCGGTGATGGTCAGGCTGTCGCCGTCCTGGTCGAAGTCGGCTCCGTTGTTGTTGTCGGCCAACACATCACCGCTGAAGGCAGTGTCCTCATCGGTGGTCACGTCATCGTCTTCAGCCACCACGGGGTCGTTCAGATCGTTAATGTCGATCGTGAAGGTTTCCACATAGGAAGCCCCGTCACTGTCTGTGACGGTCACATCCACACTCACCTCGTGCGAGGGGTCGGCCTCATAGTCGATCACAGCCCCGGTCTTGAGCACCAGCTCGTTGCCATTGACGATCTCGAAGTTGGGATCGGCCACATCGATGGTGAAAGTGTGGGTGTCTTCCAGGTTCTGATCGGCCACATCCAGATATGCGATCAGGGTGCCGGCACCAGAGTTCTCATCCACCGTGCCAACTGTGATTTCGGTTGTCTTTGCCGCATCATTGTAGAACACCACGTCTCCGGGGGCGAAATTGTCGTCGGTGACGTTGATGGTGATCGTTTCGGTGTAGGCCGGACCGGCGCCATCCGTAGCAGAGACCACCAGGTCAATGGTGGGTTCTGTTTGATCCACAAAGGGATCAATCGCACCGTTCGACATTTCATGGGTGAGGCCCCAGACGTCCAGATCGCTGAGGGCGGTCTCGTCGTAGTAGGCAAACTCGCCCACAATGCCGCTGAAATTCTCAGAGCCTGAGGAGCCTGCAAAATCGTGGAACTCTGTGCCGCCATTGACGGCGCCAAGACCGATACCGTCCGTGTGTGAATTGAGAGGCCCGCTGAAGGGCTGCGTGCCGATTTCAATGCCATTCACATAAGCGGTCACCGTGCCTGCGCCGCCGTCGAAAACGAATGTCGCAACGTAGTCGGTGTACGGGTTAATCTCCGCACTGATGAAGGCCGACTCATCGTCTGCGCTGCTGCCACCCAGATTGTTCCAAATGCCAAAGTAGATGCGGCCGCCATCGATGTAGAGGTTCATACCGTTGGTGGCGCCACCTTCTTCGTAGATCACTTGGCGGCTTTCGATGTCCGCGCCCGACTGCAAGGTCATAACGAAGGACTTGTCGTCGGCCGATGAGGCGTCGATCTCGCTGGCATTGGCAACGGTCAAGCCATCGTCCACACCGTCAAACTGGATGCCTTGGCGCCCGAAGGGACCATTCAGGGTGAGGGTGGGCTGCTGGCTGCCAGTGCCCTGACTGCCATCGTTGCCGTTGGTGCCCTGATCACTCAGAGCCGCCACTGGATCGCCTTCGCTGCCGGAAATGGCGTCTGGATCGAACCACATGGCAAGCGTGCCGCCGCTGCCGACGGTGGCTCCATCAGCGTCGATATCAATGTCTTTGATGGTGATGTCGCCGGTGCCTGAATTGATCTCAAACCGGCCGGATCCATCATCCACCAGACTATAGGTGTGCGTGTCGCCCGTGTCGATGTCCACAGCGGTCGCGGTGGCCGCGACGGTGCCCGGTTCGTCGGTTTCGACAATGGTGCCGCCGGTGAAGGTCAGATCGGAAACCGCATCGTTCACAGGATTAACCGTGATGGAAACCGTCGCCGTATCGGTGGCGCCATTGCCATCGGAGATCGTGTAGGTGACCGTGTCCGTGCCGTTGAAATTGGCGTTTGGCGTATAGTCCAGCGATCCGTCGGGACGGATGGACACGGATCCGTTGCCGGCCGAAGCGGCTGTTACACTGAGCGCATCGCCGTCCAGATCGCTGTCATTGGCCAGCACATTGATGGTGACGGCGCTGTCCTCGTCCACCGAAGCGGCATCGTTCAGGGCCACGGGGCCATCGTTCACCGGGTTGACGGTGATGGTGACGGTTGCCGTGTCGGTTGCACCATTGCCGTCGGAGATGGTGTAGGTGACCGTGTCCGTGCCGTTGAAATTGGCGTTTGGCGAATAGTCCAGGGATCCGTCAGGACGGATGGACACAGAACCATTGCCGGCAGAGGCAGCGGTCACACTTAGAGTATCGCCCTCAATGTCGCTGTCATTGGCGAGCACGTTGATGGTCACCGCGCTGTCTTCATCCACCGAAGCTGTATCGTTCACCGCCACAGGCCCATCGTTCACCGGGTTGACGGTGATGGTGACGGTTGCCGTGTCGGTTGCACCATTGCCGTCGGAGATGGTGTAGGTGACCGT
>JBCDDQ010000050.1:0-20231 GCA_039180225.1 Pseudomonadota bacterium | reverse complement strand
GCCATTTGAAGTGGCCCAGGTGGTCACCACCACCTGGATCGAGAAGATCGAGACCATTGGCGGACTGACGGGCCATGTGGAGTTCGTCTCCAGCGTTCTGGACAAAATGGGCCTCGCCAAAGCGCGCATCGGCACGGAGATGGGCCGCGAGCAGTATCTCGGCATCAGCTACAAGGCGTTCAACGAGATCATTGCCAGCCTGCCGGAGGCGGAGTTTGTGGACGCGGCGCAGATCATCCTCGACACGCGGCTGATCAAATCGCCGGCCGAGATAGAGTGTATGCGCAAGTCGGCCCGCATGAACGCACAGACCCAAGTGGACATTCTCCATCGTCTGGAGCCGGGTATGAGCGAAAACGAAGTCGCCCGCATCCTGCGCACGGCCCTGTTTGAGGCGGGCGCGGAGACGCTGACCCTTTTATCGGTCATCGCCGGAGCAAAGCCGGAGGGGACCACCGGCATGATCCTCTCCCCGACGGACCGCAAGATTGTGGAGGGTGAAGCCTTGGGCTTCGATGTGGGCATCACCCACAAGGGCTACACCTCCGACCTTGCCCGCACGTTTGTCGTCGGTGAGCCATCAGCCGAACTTGCGGACTTCTATGACTGGATGATGAACGTGCGCCGCAAGGCCGATGCTTGCTTGGTGCCGGGCAAATCGCCAGCAGAGCTGATCGACGTGGTGAACCAGGAACTGGCAGCCGCGGGCATGCAAACCTCCGGTGTGGGCCGTGTGGGTCACGGGGTTGGTTTTGAAACCACCGAATATCCCTCGCTGGCGGCCTTTGAGGACATCGTGTTCGAGCCGGGCATGGTGTTCGCCTGCAATCCCAACTTCTCCAACCATTTCGGCTTCATCAACGCCGAGGACAATTGGGTCATCACAGACACCGGGGCTGATCTCCTGTCCGATCCCATGGCCGATCTTCGCATCCGCTCCATCTAAGGCATCCCCATGTCAGCACCCGCATTCAACCGACCGCCCGAAGGCTACACTCTGGACTATGACCAGGGTCGGTATCGGATCGGCCTTCTGGCACTGGACAACGATTATGTGATCGAGCGGGACATGATGGCCATGCGGCCGGACGATGACGAGGTCACCTTGTTCACCGCCCGCGTGCCGTTTGCAGAGACCTGCGATCCGGCAACCCTGGCGGCTATGGTGGACGAGTTGGCCTCGGCCACCGACACAATCTTGCCCGGCGGGCGGTTGGATGCGGTGATCTATGGCTGCACGTCCGGCACCGCCACGATCGGCTATGAGAATGTAGCCAAGCAGGTGAAGTCCGTGCGCCCAGAGGCAGAGTGCGTCACCCCGGTTACGGCGGCCCATGCTGCGTTCGAGGCTCTGGGCCTGAAACGCATCGCGGCGTTCACGCCCTATACCGACGAGGTCACCACAACAACGGTCGCCGCATTGGAGGAGGGCAGCGTGCAAGTGGTCAAAGTCACCAACTTCAACATTGTCCTCACCCGAGACATCAGCGCGGTGACCCCTCAGTCCATCGTTGCAGGCGCACTGGCTGCAGACGATCCGGCCGCCGACGGCCTTTTCATCTCATGCACCGACTTCCGCGCCGTCCAGGTGGTTGCCGAGATTGAAGAAAGAATCGGAAAACCAGTAGTAACCTCCAACCAGGCCTCCTTCTGGCAGGCCGTGCGCACTGCAGGCTATGCCAAGCCGATCAGAGGCTATGGCAGGCTCTTGGAGGCCCCGGACCCATGACCGACGCAGCACACCTGGAAGCGCCCACGCGTCTGGCCCCGCTTGAACTGGGCGATGCGCCTCAGGCGATTTATGGTCGCCTGCGCGAGCTCATCCTGTCGGGTGATCTGAAAGCCGGCAACCAGGTAAAGATCCAAGGCATCGCAAGTGATCTTGGTGTCAGCATCGTGCCGGTGCGCGAAGCCATCCGTATGTTGGCGGCAGAAGGCCTGATGGAACTGCGCCCTAATCGCAGCCCCATAGTTGCGCCATTGGAAATGGCTGAGATCCAGGAGATCAATACAGTGCGCCTGGCGCTGGAGCCGTTCTATCTGGAGATGGCGGTGCCGGCGCATGATGAGGAGAGCCTAAAGCGTTGCGCTGAGCTGATCAGCCAAGATGAGGCCGCAACCGACTACATGGAGAAGGTCGAGCTGAACCGCCAATTCCATCTCGCCCTGATGAGGCCGGCCGGGCAAAAGCGTGCGCTGAAGTTGATTGACGATCAGTTCGAGGCGATCTCGCGCTTTGCCCAGATGCTTGTGATGCGGGGCATGCGCGGCCACGTGCACAATGAGCATGCGGCCATCTTGGACGCAGTGGCTGCAGGCAAAGCCGGCGTGGCCGTGGACCTGATGCAGAACCATATTTCGTCGGCGGCCGAACGCATCGCCCGGGAGCTGGACAGACAACGCGCCGCACAGCGCTGAGTTGGGCCAAAGGTGGCAAGCTATGACTACATCATCGTGGGGTCAGGCAGCGCAGGCGCCATCATAGCCGCGCGCCTCGCCGAAGACCCGGCCATAACGGTCCTGCTCTTGGAAGCGGGCCCACCGGATCGCAGCCCCCTGTTCCACATTCCGGCCGCCATGCGCTACGCCTATGATGCGCCCAAGTATAATTGGAGCTACGTGACCGAGCCTGAACCGTTCCTCAACAATCGGCAGGTGAAGATGCCCAGAGGCCGGGTTTTGGGCGGTTCGTCCTCAATCAACGGCCAGCTCTATTTGCGCGGTCATCCGCTTGACTATGAGGGCTGGGCTGAGGCCGGCGCGGAGGGCTGGTCCTATGCGGAGGTCTTGCCCTATTTCAAACGCCTCGAGACCCGCGTGGACGGCCCGTCGGACTACCGCGGGGCGGATGGTCCCATCAGGGCCTCCACGGTGCCGCCAGGCCCCCTGGAGCAAGCCTTCCTGAAGGCAGGTGCTGAGGCGGGATACCTCAGTACCGACGATGTAAACGGGGCGCAGCAGGATGGATTCGGTCTCTTTCCGAAGAATGTGGCCCACGGGCGGAGGTCTTCGGCCTCATACTGCTATCTGCGTTCGCCACCGCCCAATCTGAAGATCATGACCGGCTGCCATGTCACCCGGGTGGTGCTGGAGGCGCGCAGGGCAAGGGGCGTGACGTATAAACGCGAAGGGCAAACGGAAACGGTGAACGCCAACCGCGAGGTGGTCCTCTGCGGGGGTGTCTTTAACACGCCGCAACTGCTTATGCATTCTGGTATCGGGCCGGCGACGCACTTGCGCGAGCACGGGCTGGAGGTGGTCCTTGACGCGCCTGAGGTTGGCGAAAATCTGCAAGACCATCCTTTGACCGCCGTCCAGGTCTCGTGCACTCAACCTGTCACGCTCTATCAGCACCTCAATCCGTTCTCCCAGGCCAAGGGCGTTGTCGATTGGCTCTTCACCCGGCGCGGCCTCCTCGCCGACAATCATTTCAATGCGGTGGCCTTCTTGCGCACCAAGGCGGGCATCCGGTTTCCCAACCTTCAGATTGCACTGTTGGGCATTGCAGTGGCCGAGGGAAGCGCGGAGTTCATAAAGCAGCATGCCTTTCAGCTGCAAATCTCCAATCAGCGCCCCTTAAGCAAGGGCCATGTGAGGCTCACATCGCCGGACCCCCATGTGGCACCGGCGATCTCCACCAATATGCTGGGCCATCCGGGGGACATGGAGGAGCTTAAAAAAGGGTTCCACATCACCCGAGAGATATTGCGCCAACCGTCCCTTGCGGCCTTTGTGGGCGATGAGCTCTTTCCGGGAGCAGATGTGAAGACCGATGAGGCGTTGGAGGACTGGATCCGTGCCACCTGTTACTCCTCCTATCACCCGTGCGGCACCTGTCGCATGGGCTCTGATGATCGCGCCGTGGTGGATCCCAGCTGCCGGGTTCGGGGGATTGACCGCTTGCGGGTGGCAGACGGCTCAATCATGCCCATCATTCCTTCGGCAAATCTCAATTGCCCCACCATGATGATTGGCGAAAAAGCCGCCGACATGATTGCCGGAAAGCCGCCTCTGCCTCCGTCAAATCTGCCTTTTTTTGTCGATCCAAAGTGGCAGATCGCTCAAAGGTAAGCGATCCGTTCAGGCGACTATCCTCCTCTTGCGGATCCATGATAATTTGAGGCTGCGATGGCCCGATTGGACCGGGCCGCGAGTGTCAAAGGATCTGCGCTCATGTCATCCCAACCCGGCGACGTTCTTTTGGTCGTCGATGTTCAAAACGATTTCTGCCCCGGAGGAAAGCTGGCTGTGCCGGGCGGGCACGATGTTGTGCCGGTGATCAATGGACTGATCGCTCGGTTTGAGCATGTGGTGCTCACGCAAGATTGGCATCCGGCAGGCCACAGCTCTTTTGCGTCTTCTCACGCCGGCATGGAGCCGTTCTCTGAGATCAACATGGCCTATGGCCCCCAGACCTTGTGGCCGGACCATTGCATCCAGGGCTCAGAAGGCGCCGCCTTCCACAGCGGCTTGCAGTGGCACACGGCTGAGATGGTAATCCGTAAGGGATTCCGGGGTGAGATCGATTCTTATTCGGCCTTCTTTGAGAATGACAAGCAGACCCCCACGGGGCTCACCGGATATTTGCGCGAACGCGGATTTGAGCGGGTGTTTGCCTGCGGTTTGGCGTTTGACTATTGCGTCCGGTTCTCAGCCGAAGATGCCAAGGCGCAAGGTTTTGAGGCTCTCGTGATCGAGGACGCCTCCCGGGCAATCGATTTGGGCGGCACGGCGGAGGCAACGCGGCAGGCGTTCGGGGAGAAGGGGATTGCGCTGATCAGCGCGAGCGATATCTGACGACGCTCCGTGCCCTTGCGAACGCGAGGGCCCATCGCTCATACCTTCCCTTCACTCAGAAGGTCCCCGCTTTCGCAGGGACGCGGGATTTACGCGCCCTTGCGAACGCGAGGGCCCATCGCTCATACCTTTCCCTTTACTCAGAAGGTCCCCGCTTTCGCAGGGACGCGGGATTTACGCGCCCTTGCGAACGCGAGGGCCCATAGCTCACACCTTTCCCATGGCTGAAAAGGTCCCCGCTTTCGCAGGGACGCCGGATTTACTTCTGCGCCACCTTCTTCACCTTTTGCTCTTCACCTGAGGGTAGAGCGGCGCGCTTGTCGGCGATCCAGGCGGCAATATCGCGCCACACCACTTCGCGCTGTTTGTCGCGCAGCAGCATATGCCAGCCGTTTTTATAGACCGCCACCCGCTTTGGCGCGCGGATGCGGCCGATCACCTTGTGCGTGGGATCAGCCGGCACAATCTGATCCTTCTTGCCGTAAAGATACAGGATCGGGCTCTTCAGCCGTTCAGCCGAATCGTAGGCTTCGTCCATCAAAGTCACCAGTCCATAAATGGTGTCGGACCGGGTCTTGGACTGATACAGCGGATCCTTGCCGATGGCCCGCAACACCTCAATATTGTCCGAAGGCCAAATGTCCAGGCTCTCGCCTGTGGGCGAGTAGCTCGGCGCCACGTGAGCGGTGATCCACAAGGTGGATTTAAGGAACGGGTTCATGGCCCGCCAGCCCCACACCGCGGGCGCCACAAGCACTGCACCGGCCGGCGTCAGCCCATTGTCCAGCGCCTTCATGGTCACGGCTCCGCCCATGGAGAGGCCGATCACATAGACCGGCAGTCCTTTGTGCTTTTCCTGCACCAGGCCATAGATGCTCTTCAGATCGCTCACCATGGCCTCGCCGCCCGGCCAAATGCCGAGCTTTGCCTTTTCGGTGCGCCCGAACGAGCGCTGGTCATAGGCGTAGAAGCTGATGCCCTGCTTGGCAAACCAGGGGCCGGGCAGGCCAAAATCCTCCGCATAGCCGTTCATGCCATGCACACCCACAACCACCGCTTTGGGCTTCTTGGCGTGCCACACATGCATAGGCAAACGCGCACCATCGGCCATCACTGCGGCCTCTCCATCCAGGAACGGCTCATTAATTGCCGACCCAAGTTCCTGGATCTGGGGCGTTGTGCAGGCGCTTAAGATCAACAGCGCAAATCCGATAGCAAAGGCACGCATGGCTCTCATACTAGAGAGGTTAGCTCAGAAGTTCTTTCACTTGTCTTTGCAAATGGGGCAAAATTTCGTTTGCGAACCAGGGGTTGACCTTCAACCATTTGTTATTGCGCCAAGAGGGATGGGGCAGGACCAGGATGGGCGGACTGAACTTTTCGGCATAATCGCGCCAGTTTTGCACCGTGGCGGTGAGTGATTTCCCCCGAGCCGGGCCCAAATGCCAGGCTTGCGCGTACTGCCCGATCAGAAGAATGAGCCCCACATTACTGAGATGCTCCATCAATTGGTACCGCCAGCGCGGAGCACACTCTTTTCGCGGTGGCAGATCGCCGCCTTTCGCATCAAGGCCGGGAAAGCAGAAACCCATGGGCACGATCGCAATCTTGCTGGCATCGTAGAACACCGCCTCATCCACCCCCATCCATGACCTGAGCCGGTCGCCGGAGGGATCGGTGAACGGTCGACCTGAGGCATGCACCCGGGTGCCCGGCGCCTGGCCAGCGATCAGGATCCTGGCACTGGCACTGATCTGCACGACCGGATTGGGCTCATGGGGCAAAGGAGCGGCCTCGGTGGTCTCCCGGCAGAGGCGGCAGGCCCGGATCTCTTTAACCAGCGCTTTTAGGCTGCCGTTCACGCGGACGCACTGGGCCGGGCCGAAACGCGGTCATGCCAGCGTCTCAGGTTGTCCCGCGTGCCCATGTCGGTCTTGATGACCCGCATAAAGTCTGTGCCCACAAGCGCAGAAATGTCCGCCAGGCTGTATTCGTTGCCGGCAATATAGTCGCGTTTGGCAAGTTCAGCGTCCAGCACGTCCAGCATCCACTCCACTTTGGGCCTGTTGGCTTCACCCCATTCTGGCACCTGGGGCACCTCCAGCGCGGCCATGCGCGGATTTGTGTGGCGTAAGACTTGAGCCACGGGCACCAGGAGTTTCTCTTCCACCCGCCGCTGCCACATATCAATCACCGCCTTCTCAAGGGCTGTTATGCCCATCAGGGCTGGGTCAGGCTGAAGCGCTTCGAAATAGCGGCAGATCGCGATGGTCTCCGAAATGGCCGTGCCGTCGTCCAGAACCAGAACAGGGATGCGCTGCATGGGGTTGAGCGCGGTCATTGCTTCCGATTTGTGCTCACCCGCGTTGATGTCGAGCTGCTCGTAATTCATCTCGATGCCTTTTTCGGCCAGGAAAATGCGCACCCGGCGCGGGTTTGGCGCTCTGCCGTCTTCGATGATTCTCATATGCCGCGCTCGCGTCTGTTTGTCCCTTGACCGGGCCAAGCCTATCCGCATTTATGCGCCGCTGGAACAGCGGCAATTACAAAAAAAGGCGATTGGCATGGAAATCCGGTTTGACGATCAAGTGGTGATGATAACGGGTGCTGGCGCTGGGCTCGGGCGCTGCCATGCTTTAGAGTTCGCCCGCCGCGGGGCTGCTGTGGTGGTCAACGATTTGGGGCCCCAGCCCGATGGTTCCTCCGGGCCGTCCGAGGCCGCTAAATCGGTGGTGGCTGAGATTGAGGCGGCCGGTGGTCAGGCCATGGCCCACGGTGCCAGTGTCACCCATGAGGCTGGTGTATCAGCCATGGTGGATGAGGTCATGACGCGCTGGGGCCGCATCGACGTGCTGGTCAACAATGCCGGGATCTTGGGCGATAAAGCGTTTCACAACATGACCATGGAGAACTTCAAGAGGGTCATATCCGTGCACCTGTTGGGGACCGTTACCGCGACGCACGCGGTTTGGCCCATCATGCGGGAACAGTTTTATGGCCGGGTCATTGTGACCACGTCATCTTCGGGGATGTACGGCAATTTCGGCCAGTCAAACTATGGCGCGGGCAAGATGGGTGTCCTGGGGCTCATTTCGACCCTGAAGCTGGAGGGTGAGAAGTACAACATTCGCTGCACCGCGCTTGCCCCTACTGCGTGGACACAGATGACCGCCGACATCTTCCCGCCTGAGGCGGAGGAGATGTTCAAGCCCGAAAAAGTGTCGCCCGCCGTGATCTATCTGGCCGGGCCCGATGCGCCCACAGGCACGATCCTGTGTGCCGGGGCGGGCGGTTTTGCCCGCGCCGCGTTGGTGGAAAGCCCAGGAGTTTATCTGGGACCGGACGCCAGCGCGGAAGATATTGCCGCCAATTGGGAGGCCATCGCCAGCATGGACGGTGCCGTGGAGCATTTCGCCGGCCTGGAACAGCCGCAAAAAATGACAAAATTGTTCCAATCCGGTTAGCGCCTCCTTCACCAACCCAGCTGAGCCAATTTTAAGGATTCTCGCCTAGTCTGATCGGCCAAGGGATAACTGCGCGACAACAAAACAGACGCAGTTACTAAAGGGACGGGTCATGACTGCTGCCAGCCTCAAAGAGGGTGACAAGATTGCTGCCGGGCGTTCAGCCTGGCCCAAGAACGCGCTTGGCGGCCGCCTGCACCTGCCCAAAAGCCGCAAACAGGGCCTGACCTACGATCAGGAACTGTTGACCCTCTTCGTTGCCCAACAGAACAATCTGTCGCTGGCCATGCCGGCATTGGCCATTCTCATGGCCATGGCCGCGCTCATGTGGTCGTCCATGACATCCGTGGGCTATTGGCTGAGTACAGTGCTAATCTGTCAGGGCATCCAGCTCATCTTGTGCCGCAACTATCAGATGGAAAATCCGCGCAAGGTGGACATGGTGAAATGGGCCTCCCGGCTCGCCTCCTCAGAGCTGGCTTTTGCGCTCGCATGGTGTTCACTTCTGTTTGCCTTCTGGGATCCGGCGAACGACGTGCAACGGGTCTTCATGGTGGCCACGCTGATTGTTGTCACCTCCGTGCGTCTGGTGGTCTCGGCCCACTTCCTGCCGATCATTTTTGCCGGAACCGTCCCGATCACGCTCGCCATTGTGCTGAAATGCACCCTGGCTGGGGAACCACTCTATCTGGCCATGGCCGGTATTGCGGTTCTGGTGGAGCTCTATTTCGTGCAACTCGCCAAACGGATCCAGCAAACCGCTCGCGATATGCTGGAATTCAGGGCCCAGAAGGATGCCCTGATCGCTGAGCTTGAGCGCTCAAATGCCGTCTCCGATGAGGCTCGCCGCCGGGCGGAGCACAATGCGGCGTCAAAAACCCGCTTCCTGGCAACGGTCTCGCATGAACTGCGCACACCGCTCAACGCGGTCATCGGGTTCTCTGAGATCATGAAGGAAGAGATGCTGGGCGCCCATGACGTGGACAGCTATAAAGAGTATTCCGGCGATATCCACGCCGCAGGCACCTATCTTCTGGGTCTGATTAATGAGATCCTGGACCACACCAAGCTGGAAGCCAACAAGTATCACTTGCACCTTGAACCGGTGGAAATCGCCAAGGTTGCCAAGGAATGTATCGATCTGGTCCAGTTGCAGGCCGACAATGGCAATCTGACCCTGAAGCTGATTGCTCAACCGCGCCTGCCTAAGATGATGGCCGATGAGCGGGCGCTCAAACAAATCTGTCTCAACCTTCTTTCCAACGCCATCAAGTTCACACCTGAGGGCGGCCGGGTCACGCTAACCATTGCCATGACCCGGCTGGGCACTTTGCAGTTGTCGGTGCGTGATACCGGGATCGGCATTGCCGAGGAGGAGATCCCCGAGGTGCTCACCTCTTTCGGCCAGAGCACCAAGTCCTTCGATATGGCCAAAGAGGGCGTGGGGCTGGGCCTGCCCATCGTGGACGGCCTGGTACGCCTTCATGGTGGACTTATGGAAATCCGCTCCAAGGTGGATGCCGGCACCGAAGTGGTCATCGAATTCCCGCAAGAATGCCTGCCCAAAGGCTCGCCCATTCGCTCCGCGCTGGCTGCTTAAGGGCTACTTGTCGATCCGAGTGAGAAGGGCAGAGCCCACCTTCGCAAGGCCCCGACCGTCCAGCACATGAGGCGTCGCCAGGAGGCGGATGGATTCGGCCGGCTGGGTCTGCATATTTGCTGACAGGTAGGACGACCCGCTGTCGGTGCCCGCATCCCAAACCCACAGCGGCAGCCTGAGACGTTTGATCCATTCGCCTTCTTTGCGCAAGGAAACGGCATTTGCGCCGGTGAACCAATCAGGGCTGGGCGCGAGCATGGTCACGAATGAGACCAGGGGATGGCTTTCAGTGGCCGTAAACTCCAGCCTGATCGCACCGGGCACTTTGGCGATGCCACCGGCTTGCAAAATCTCGCCGATCCGGTCGCGTCGTCGGGCCTCTGTGAACTCCGCCATCATGATGCCCGCCCGACCATTTTCGGCTACCAGCTTCAGCCCGCTTGTTGCGGTGCGCCCGTCGGCAAACATCACGTAGCGGCTGTTGTGGGTGACCCCCACCAGACCGGACATGTGTCCGCCGGATTCGGGCCAATCATGAGGATGAGTGGCCTTACTCCATGAAATTTGCAGCTCTAACCTGTAGCGGGCATCTTCAGCCGCGGCCGGCGCGAGAAAGGCCAGGCACAGGGCGAGGGCAATGCACAATCTCATGGGACGGACCTCTCAGAATCACGGACAGCCGATACCACAGCCAAATGGGGCAGGCAGAGCCAAAACACAAGTCTTCAAAGGAAGATCTCAGTTCGCCGTGTGTGCGGCAAGCTCCACATCCTCACACCTCTTCGAAGGGAAACGTGTCCAGCCGTTCCGCCCCGGTCGCAGTGATGCACACTTGTGTTTCCAGCTTGATGCTCTCAGACCCCGCCTCGGCCATAAGGCTCTCCACGCAAATCACCATGTTCTCTTCAAACACCCCATCATACGCCCTGTCAAAGTCCACATGGAGCGGCACCACCGGCCATTCATCGGCCATGCCGACCCCATGCAGCGCCAACGTGTAGCGGTAGGGCTGGTGGTGCTCAGGGATCTGCCAGGATTTGTCGTTGAACTCCGCAAAGCTGAGGCCGGCTCTCAACAGGCTCAAATTGTGCTCAATTTGGTCTACGGCCTTGCTGTAAAGCTCGGTCTGCTTGTTACTCATAGCCACATGGCCACAGGTCCAGGAGCGGGAAAGATCTGCGCAATAGCCGTAAGGTCCGATCATGTCGGTGTCGAACGAGATCATCTCACCCTCTCGGCACACCCGGTCTGAGCACTCCGAATACCACGGGTTGGTGTGGTCGCCGCAGAGCAGAAGGCGGGTCTCCAGCCATTCGCCTCCGGAACGGGCGTTCTCAAAGTGCAGTTCCGCCCAAAGCTCCTGCTCGGTTTTCCCCGGCAGTGAGTGTTCATAAACCCGCGCCATGCCGGCCTCGCACACCCGGATGGTCCAGCCCATAAGCTCCAACTCATCGGCTGATTTGATGGCCCTGGCCCGCTCTGTGAGTTCTTGGCCCTCAATGCAGGTGATGCCCAACGCTTCAAGGGCCCAAAGGCCTGCCGGCTCCAGCTTGTCCACCGCCAGACGCATGTTGCCCCGGCCATGGGTGCGCAGGAGATCGCAGATCTCGTCTGCCCAGATCTTCACCCGCTCCTCAGACCTGGTGCCGGCGCTCATGTAGATCCAGCCTATGGCGGGGCGTATTTCTGTGATGGCAGGCTTGTTCTCACTCAGGTGAAACGCCCCTTTGAACTCAAACATGATGGCTGGCCCGTCCCGGAAGATCAGGGCATAGCGGACCGCATTGTGGGTGGTCCAAACCTGCATGTTCGGATTGTCGAAGGCATAACGGATGTTCACCGGGTCATAGAGCAGCATGGCCGCACAATCATGCGCGGCCAATTGCTGATGGAAGCGCTCCAGGCGATAGGCGCGCGCCCGGTCCAAGACCTCGTGGGGCACCGGGCTCTTCAGGGGTTTATCGGCCCCTTCCGGGTTAAGATAGGCACGTTTGCGTTCGTCCTTGAACATTCTCAAGCGATCCTCAAACTTTAGGCGGCCCTTCCGTAAAACTTGATCCGGTCCTCGGTGCTGAACTGCACTCCGGGGCGCTCGTAGTAGGAGAACACCGCAATGATGCGTTCCGTGGCGCCCTCAACGGCGCTCACGCGGTGGGCGGTGTTCTTGCCCCGAAACACATTAAGCGTTCCGGCGGAAAGCGGCAGAGTGCGCACCTGTTCGTCCTCACCCGCCAGAAGCCGGGCCACTCCGTCATAGTTGGGATCATCATCTGTGCGCAGCCCGCTGCGGTACTCAAACGCTCCGCCTGCCTGAGGCGCCTGCAACAAAAGCGTTGTGGTGAATTCGGAGCGGTCGAAATGCCAGTTCAAGGTCTCACCGTCCCGGTAGGTCATCACATTCACCCGCGCCAGGGCATCGTCCATCACGTAGAGCTGAGGCTTATCCATCACCTTGGCAAGGAAGCGGGCCAGGGGCGGCCATTCATAGATTTGCGTCAGCAGGAAGCCGGACATCTGATCGCCGCAGATCTTCCTGTTGCTGGTGCGCGAAAGTTTCAGGGCAGGGTGGTCGGGCGCCAGGCCCTCAACGATTTTCTTGAAGTAGATGTTGTGGTCTTGGCTGTGGGTGTAGGCGTTGGCATTGAGTTCCGGCACCACTTCGCCCACGCAAACCTCAAGGGCGTGCGGGCGCACCAGGCCTTCCAGGTTAAACAGGCCTTCCCTCTCCAGTTCCGTTCGGCAGCGTGCCACCAGAGCCTCACCGGCGGTGCTCTCCAAATCGTTTAGCGGAAAGTCGGCCAGGTTGAGGATTTGTTCCATATCAGCCCTCCAATGCGTCGTTCAACTTGGCCAGAAGAGCTTTCTTTGCATCTGGATCATCAGTGGAGCGGAGCTTCTGCCCAAGCGCAATCAGCAGGGCGGCATGCTCGTTCTGCCAATCGCGGGTGACTTGGCTCATAGGGATCCGTTGCGCGGCGCGGCCCTTGGATTCAGGCGATCCCGCCATCAGCTCGAAGCGCTCGTCCAGAGTGGGCAGGAAAACCTTACTGTCGTCTACGCCCCGTTTGACGATTTCGCGCTTAAGCTCGGCCCGTGCGTCATCCTCCCCATGGTTCAGAAAGATCGACCCGGGGATCGGGCAGCGCTCAAAAATCCAGTCCAACAGTTCGGTCTGATCGGCATGGGCCGAATAGTTGCCGAGGCTGCGGATCTGAGCGCGCACCTTTACGTGGCGCCCATGAATGCGCACCTCTTCAGCGCCGGACCGGATGATCGAGCCCAAGGTGCCAGGGGCCTGGTAGCCCACGAACAGAACGGTAGCGTCTTTCCTGGAGATGTTGTTGCGCAAATGATGTTTGATGCGTCCCGCAGTGCACATGCCGCTGGCGGAGATGATAATGGCGCCGCCGCGGATTTTGTTGATCGACTTGCTGTCGTCCACGGTCTGGGTGATTTTAAAGCTCGGATGGCGGAAGAGCTCTGAGGCCGGCACATCAATATCGGCCATGTCGTCAGTGTATTGCATAAATACCTTGGTGACTTTGCTGGCCAGGGGACTGTCCAGAAACACCGTGGTTTGCGGAATATCTCCATTTGCGAGCAGCACCCCAATGTCATGCAGAAGCTCCTGGCTGCGCTCCACAGCAAAAGACGGGATCACCACATTCCCACCACGAGACAGCGCCTCGTTCAGCTCCTTCTTGAGCGCAGCGCGCCGGCCTTCCAACGTGTAATCGTCCCGGTCGCGGTCTCCGTAGGTGCTCTCGCAAATCAGATAGTCATAACCTTGTGGGGCATCCGGCTCGGGATGGAACGCCTTTTCCTCAGGTCCGATATCGCCGGAAAACAAAATGCGCAGAGGATGCGCGCTGTCTGGTTCGCTCACCTTGAGATCAACTGAAGAGGAGCCAAGCATGTGGCCAGCGTTCCAAAGCCGCGCTTGAACATCGGGCAGAATCTCAAAGCGCTCCTCATATTCACGCGGCACCAGGAGCTTGAGCGCGGTCTCAGCATCCTCTTTCGTATAGGACGGCTCGATCTTCTTTTTCCCCTTGCGCTGGCGTCTGCGGTTTGTGCGCGCGGTCTCCGCTTCCTGGATGGCCGCAGAATCCATGAGCATGAAATCCAAAAGGTCCGCGGTGGCCCCTGTGGTGTAGATCGGTCCGTTGAACCCCTGTTTGACCAGTTTGGGAATGAGCCCGGAATGGTCGATGTGGGCATGGGTGAGCACCATGCAGTCCACCGTTGAGGGATCGTAAGGAAAGGGTTTTTCGTTCAGCTCCGAAACCGTCTTATTGCCCTGGAACATGCCGCAATCGACGAGAATGCGCCGCCCGGCTGTTTCCAGCAGCGAGGACGAGCCGGTCACGGTTCCAGCCGCGCCGAAGAAGGACAAAGTGGCCATGGTCGAAGAACGCCTCCAGGCGGGTTAACTGTACTAGGCATAGTGAAATCACATTGCCGCGCCCTCGGCAATCTGGAAGTTTGGGCCGCTCGTCCGTTGCTTGCAGGCGTCACGCTCCGGACGCAAAGATACCGGTTGCAAAGGGGCACTCAGGCGGGTGGAGAATTTGAATGTCGCGAGATAAATTGATAAAATCAAATACTAATTCTTAGAAGTTGAATGAAAATTGGTATTTTCATGGGCAAATATTCAAGATTTCTCTCTTTATCATCATTTTTTATTTTTATGAGCGTCTTTGGATCTGCTGTTATTGGTGCGGAATTGCAGGAAACGTCGGGTGTTGTGCGCAGTGGCGATGACCTTTTGATGGTGGGCAATGAAGATGCCGGCACCCTGTTCCGCTACACCATGCCGGATCCTTCAAAACGGGTCTTTGCACTGGAGGCGGCCACCGCGAGATACGAACAGATCAAGAGCGGCGCGCACCTTGCGCGGGATTTGGAAGACATTGCGATCTTGGCAGACAAGAGGGTTGTGCTTCTCTCCGAAGAGCTGTCGCTGCTTTTGGATATGAACGGCAACATTGTTGTCGATTACGATGGGCCGTTTGCTTCGTTCGGAAATCGTGGGCTGGAGGGGGTGGACGTGCGACCAGACGCAACTGGACAGGGCGAGGCACTGGCCAGTCGCATCGCTGTCGTCTGGGAAGGCGGCAATCCCCAGCGCAAGAAACTTCTTTGGGGGCTCCAGGGCCTGGCAGAAAAGAAAGGCGAGCTACGTCCGGTGGTGCTCACGCACACGCTCAAGGCCGGACAGACCGGCCTCTCCGTAAAGGCGGGCATGAAAAAACAAAAGGACGGAAAACCTGGGCATGAGAATTTCCGCAAAGAGCTCAAGGCCGAGCTGTTCGAGCTGGATGTGCCCCAGCCCCCAGATCACGTGGACCAGGGACGCGTTTACCGGGTGCCCGCGCTGGTTTGGAAAAAATTGAAGGTCGGGGCGGAGACACAGTGGGGCTTCATTGCTCTGTTGAGTGTTTACAAGAAGAGCCAGAACATCGATGAAAAGCGCCTGCACAAGTTCAAAGCAAACGGGAAACGCTGTGGCAAGCCGCTAAAGCTCGACGCCCTCTTTGAAGACGCAAACAAACACCGCCACGCAAGCGCACCCAAAGCCAAGGTCAGCTGGAACTGGGAGGGGATGAGCTGGTTCGATGATAAGCGCAAGTCTCTCGTGCTGGTGCCGGATCGCGACAAGGACGACAAGGCGAGCGCTGTGGTGATCACGCCTGCCGCAGATTGGCTGAAGGGCTGCTAGCGCTCAAGCAGACTGCGCAGCGCGGCAAGACCAAGAACGTAAGACTGGACGCCGAGACCGGCCACCATGGTGTCGGCCGCGCAGGCGGTTACGGAGGTGAAGTTGCGTTTCTCAATGTTGGTCATGTGCACTTCCACATAAGGCATTGAGATCGTCTTCAGACAGTCGCGAAGCGCTGCGCCGGCATGAAGGAAGCCGGCAGGGTTCATAACCAATCCATCATGATCGCCGGTGTCGGCCTCATAGATCCAGCCGATCGCCTCGCCCTCGATATTGGTGTAGCGGATATCAAGGGTGTCGTCTGGGTGGCCGTCGATCAGAAAGGTATCGAGTTCCTTGGCCGTGATCGTGCCGTAGAGCTCCGGTTCACGGCGACCAAGAGCCTCCATATTGGCACCTTGAAGCAATAGCACCTTCATCTCAGGCCTCGTCCACCCGCAGCTCGCATAAGAGGTGGTAAATCCCAATTTCCGTTTTCTGTCCCAGACTTAGCCGAAGTTTCCGACTCAATTTGCGAGCATGCTCTTCGCGCAAAACATGGACCACAATGCAGTTGCCGATCGTAGCGTCTCCGCCGCGTATCGTCTCTTCTGTAGAGACCGCCACATCGGTATTCACGGCCGTCCATTTCTCAACACGTCCCACATCAAGATCCCGGGCAAAGGCGCGCATGCCCGCATCGTCCACGCCATCGGCATCATCCTGCGCGCGGATGGTCACCACATATGCAGCGGTCATCTTTCCCTCGCACCAGGCGCGCGCGCACACGGTGCGGTTCATGTTGATGAAGCTGCGCGCCATGATCTCGCGGGTCATTGGGGAGGGGTTGTTGACCTGCGCCAAATAGACGTTCGAGAAGAGCACGTCCACGCTGTCCGCCTCGTAGTAGGTGAAGAACTGCGGAGACCCGTCCACCGCCTCGTAGCGCCGGCCGACCCGGAAGCCAGGGACACGAAGCCGGTCTCTCAGGTGTTCGTTCTGATACCAGTTTTCATACTTGTGTTCATCGCCCGGCGCGCAGTCGTTCCATAGAGCGAGCACGCCGATCTGATCGTTGGTCAGGTTTGCCATGGAACGCCTCCTGCGTAGTTCTGATAGGGCGTCCAGGCGAGATGTCCTGCATCAACCGGCAGCATGATGCCCGTGATTGCCCGCGCCTGATCTGAGCACAGGAACGCGGCGGCGTTTGCAATATCATCAGGCATCACGAACATATCGAGCGCGCCTGAAGTCCTGATGACGTCGGGATCCCTGTCGCCGCTATCGATCCGCGCTTGCAGCGCCGGCGTCAGCACATAGGTTGGCGCAAGGCCATTGACCCGCACGTTGAACCGGCCAAGCTCCACGGCCAGGAGTTCGGTGAGCCGGGTGATGGCCGTCTTGCTCGGACAATAGGCGGGCAGGGGCAGAGGAACATAACTGTTGATGGAGCCCAATGTGATCATGGCCCCCGATCTTTGGGCCTGCATCACCTTCCCCACCGCACGGCAGGTGTTGACCGTGCCGTTGTAATTGACCTGCCACAGCCGGTCATGTGCCTCAGGATCAGCCTCCAGCACTGTGGAGGCGTTTTCAAGGATACCGGCCGAGGCAACACAGATGTCGATCCGGCCCCACAGCTGGGCCACCTCGGCAACCGCAGCGTCCACAGCGCCATGGTCAGAGACATCCACGGTGCGCGAGAGCGCGTCATCCGGGCCGCCAAGAGCGCCGGCCACGGCTTCAGCCGCACCCATGTTCACATCCAAAATGGCAATGCGATATCCGTCTTTGGCAAAACGCCGGGCACAGGCCTCGCCGATGCCACTCGCGCCGCCAGTAACCAGCGCAACCCCCCTTGCGGTCGTCATTCGCCCTCTCCCGCACCAAAGGACAACACAATCTTGCCTTCCGCTTGGCCCGCCTTCAGCATCCCCAGTGCTGTTGCGAAGTCGTCCAAGGTGAAAACTCTGCTCACATGTGGCACAAGTTTGCCTGATTTGCACAGCGCAAATATCTCGCCCTGAACCGCCGCGACCGCCTTTGGATCCCTGTCCCGATAGTCGGACCACTGCAGCCCGCTCACCGCGATGTTTTTCACCAAGAGATAGTTTGAGCGGATTTGCGGAATGTCGCCTGAGGCAAAGCCCACAATCACCATCCGGCCGCGCCATGCCATGGCTCGCAGTGCGGCGGCATGGGCCGTTCCGCCCACCGGGTCAATCACAATATCCGCTCCGTGGCCACCCGTTGCTGCGTTCACCTGATCGCGCAGGTCGTCGCGCAAGCTCTCTACGCTGAGGTCGATCACCACATCCGCGCCGCCTTCGCGCACGGCTTGCGCTTTCGCCAGCGCGCGCACTCCGGCAATCACTGTCTTGGCGCCCAGTGCCTTGGCGAGCTGAACGGCCGCAAGACCAACCCCGCCGCTCGCCCCCAGCACGAGCACAGTGTCTCCCGCCGAAAATCCGGCGCGCTCAACAAGCGCAAAGTGTGCTGTCTGATAAACCAGCGAGAGGGCTGCGGCGTCGGTGAACGCAATCCCGTCAGGCAGCGGGTAACACAGGTCCTCGGCGGCCAACACCTTCTCCGCGTAAGCGCCATACTCCACCTCAACAGCCACCCGGTCGCCCACCTTAAAGCGTGTGACTGCGCTACCGATGGCCTCCACAATGCCGGCGCCGGCCTTACCGGGCGAAAACGGCAGCGGCGGCTTGAACTGATAGGCGCCCTCCATCACCAGAATATCGGGAAAGTTCACATCCGCCGCACCCAGAGCAATCACCACCTCACCGGCGTCGGGCAGCGGGTCCGGGACATCGCGCACCTGCGCCATCTCCAAAGGGCCGAACGCATCCACCATCACCGCTCTCATAAACTTGCCTCCTTGTGTGCTGGGCCACCTTGCCCTTGCAGGGGACCTCGATCAATATGGGTGTTGGATGCAAAGCGATGAAGGACCCCGACGCCATGGACAACAGATTTCCGGCCGATGCGCCGACAGACCACATCATCGCGGCGGTGCGCCGTGATGGCTACGCCATTTTGGAGCGCGTGATTGATGAAACCCAGGTCGCCCAACTGAAGGCCGAACTCCAGCCCTACCTCACCGATTCCGAGGTGGGCACAGAGGATTTCTGGGGCCATCACACCAAGCGCTTCGGTGCGCTGATCGGTAAGTCGGAAATTGCACGCCACATGTTGCTTGCACCTCAAGTGTTGGCGGTGGCGGATGCGGTGTTACTGGAGCACTGCGCACGCTATTGGGTGAATTACACCGGCGTGATGCATCTGGGGCCCGGTGAGAAGGCGCAGGTTCTTCATCGGGATACAAACCTGTGGCCGATCACCAACCCTGCTCCGCCGCTCACCGTGGCCACCATGTGGGCCGTGTCGGAGTTCACCAAAGACAATGGGGGCACGCGGCTGGTGCCCGGCAGCCATCTTTGGGACGATGCCAGAACGCCGGAGCCAGAGGAGATCATTTCAGCTGAGATGCCCTCGGGCTCCGTTCTGATTTACACAGGAAACGTGATCCATGGGGGTGGCTCAAACAGGGCCAACGCCCCGCGCTACGGGGTGGCTCTGCACTATGTGCTCGGCTGGCTGCGTCAGGAAGAAAACCAGATGCTCACCATGACGCGCGAGGAGGCGCAGGCGATGCCCGAAGAGATCCAGCGTCTTATGGGTTATTCGCTGGGCGCCTCTGCGCTGGGTTTTGCCGATCACCGCGACCCGTTCGAAATTCTCAACGGCCAAACCGGCGATGCGCCAGCAACAATCAGCCCTCAAGAGCTGATCGATGCGGAAGCCAGGGTAAAGCGGTTGACAGTGGTTGCCAGCCAAGAGGGTGGCCGCACCCGTATCGAAGCCGAGCCGACTTAGGATCGGCGCATAGAAGAAGCAGGAGCCCCATTGCGATGACATATGAGACCATACTGTATGGCGAAGACGGGCCGGTGGGTACGCTCACGCTGAACCGCCCGGACGATGGCAACATGTTCAACGAAACAATGTGTCATGAAATCCGTGACTGCATAAACGAGGTCAGACGCGAGACCCGCACGCGGGTGCTGGTCGTCACCGGAGCAGGCGATAAGTTCTTCTGCATTGGTGGGCGCAAGGACGGCATGGAGGACACAAAACTCTATGCCGGCGTGCTCCCCACCTTGGAAATGTATGACGCGATCGATAAATGCCAGAAGCCGGTCATCGCTTCGGTGAACGGATTTGCCGTTGGTGGCGGCAATGTGTTGCAGATGGTCTGCGATTTGACCATCGCAAAGAAGAGCGCCGTTTTTCGCCAGGTTGGGCCCATGATGGGCTCGTTTGACGCCGGCTACGGTACTTGGTTTTTGGAAGATCTCGTGGGCAAGAAGAAGGCCAAGGAGATCTGGTTCTGCAACAAAAAGATGAGCGCGGCCGAGGCCCAGGAGATGGGGCTCATCAACCGGGTTGTGGAAGATGAGAAATTGGTTGAAGAAACCCGCGCATTTGCCCTTGAAGTCGCAGAGCGAGGGGCATTCGCCCTTGCCTCGCTCAAGGCGGCATTTGGCGCACGTCATGGTGGAGTGGGTGGCCTCTCCCGGCTCGCCCACGACCTGTTGTTGCGGGGCTATCTGGAGAGGGATGAGGCTAAAGAACTCAGCAAAGCCTTCCGCGAGCGCCG
>JBCDDQ010000049.1:0-20684 GCA_039180225.1 Pseudomonadota bacterium | reverse complement strand
TTTCGGCACACGGAGTTTTGTCCGTCCGCAGCGATTACCGCCTTTACCTGCACCGGGGCTGCGGCTTCGCTGCGCACGGTGGCGAGATCGCCAGCACAGTTCAGTTCGCTGACCCCGCCTTCAAATATTGAGACGGAGGAACACTCCTTCAATCTGTCCGTAAGCGCAGAAACCAGCGCGGCGACGGGCACATTCCAGCCAAACTCTTGCCTGTCGATCTCGTGGGCCTCAAAGGTGACGGTGGGGGCAGCGGGCCGCCGGCCGGTGGCATCGCGGATCTGCAGTCGGGCCAGAGCGGCGCATTCAGCTTTGAGATCGTCCGTCCAGACCCCCACATGTTCCAATAGCCTGATCGCCGGCAGCATAAGAGCGGTGGTGCGCAGGTCTTCCGCGCGCACCGGGCCTGGCCAAAATGCGGTCTGCAAGCCCGCCACGCCGGCGAGACACGCGGCACTCAGCCCGGCCGGGCCGCCGCCGACAACCGCCACATCGAAACTGTGATTGCTCTTCATCGTTTCCAGTGTATGGGGATTTGCTCCCACCAGCACAAGTCGGTCCAATTGGCGCACGCCACGCCACGCCACCTCAAGCCTTCACGGGGATTGTCGCATTCTCCTTCACCACCTCCAGCGCAACATAGGAGTTGGTCTGCTGCACGCCCGGCAGCTTGCCAATCTGTTCCCCCAGCACGTTGCGATAGTGGGAAATGTCCGAGGTCCGCACCTTCAGCATGTAGTCGAACTGGCCGGCCAGCATGTAGCAGCTTTGGATTTCCGGGATCCGGTGCACTGCGCGGTTGAACAGCTCCAACGCATTATCGCTCGTTTGGGTCAGGGACACATGGACAATGATGACGTGGCCGGCCCCCAGCGCATCCGGATCGAGCTCGGCGCGATAGCCCTTAATCACCCCGGTGCGTTCCAGCCGTTTGACCCGCTCAGCAGTCGGGGTCTTGGTCAGATGCACCCGGCTTGCCAATTCCACAATGGGCAAGCGCCCGTTTTCCTGGAGCTCGCTTAGAATGCGTTTATCAATCGAGTCCGGCTGCTTCTTCATTTGGACGATTTTCCTAAGAATACCAATAAACTAGGTGAATAGTCTGGTTATTACAGAATTAAGGAGCCAGTGACTAGGAAAAATACCTAAAATAGAGGCTGGAAGGTAACCTTAACGCCTTGATTGTCGTTATGAGGCCTGACACTCTGAACTGGACTGCACTGAGTGCGTCCAAGCCTTCCTTCAGTGTGGCGTTATGAAGGCAATTACGGGAGGAATGACTATGACCGACACATATCTCGTCGGCTTTGACGGCACGGCTCAAGCCCGCCGTGCAGTTGACCATGCTGCAGCCCGAGCCAAGCAATCGGGCGCCCATGTGTGTGTAGTGCTGGTGATCGAATGGTCACCTTACAGCTTCCACACTCCAGAAGAACTGGCAGAACGGCATAAGCGGCGCGAGGAGGAACTCGACCGCGCACAAGCCATGGTTCAGCCTGTGGTTGATGACCTCAATAGTGCTGGTGTGGAGGCCAGCAGCGAGGTGCGCCATGGCAATGCGGGTGACTTGCTGTGCCAGCTTGCCAGTGAAAAATCTGCAACGCAGATCATTATTGGCCGCACGGGCGAATCTGGCCTCGCCCAGCGTCTGCTCGGCGGGTTGGTGCTGACCCTGGCTCAGGTTGCTCCTGTGCCGGTCACCATCGTGCCTTGAGGTTTGCCCGCATAGCGGCGAACCCTGATTAATGTCCAAGAGGGGACTTCAAAATGTTGAAACGTCTATTGTGGGCCGCTGGCGGCCTGCCTTTCCTGTCGTCTGCGGCCTATGCGCAAGGCGAACTTGATAAAGCCATCAGTGATGCATTGGCGCCGATTATCAATCCGTTTGTGGGTTTGATCTTCTCGCCTCTGCCCGGATCGCAGGCTCTGTTTGGAACGGCCTTTCCATGGATCGTGATGTGGCTGGTGATCGCCGCATGTGTGTTCACGGTCTATTTTGGGTTCATCCAATTCCGCGGGTTCAAACACTCAATTTCGCTGGTGAGGGGAGATTACCTCGACCCAAAAGATGCCGGTGAGGTCACCCCTTTTCAGGCTCTGTGTACGGCACTCTCCGGCACGGTGGGGCTTGGTAACATTGCCGGAGTGGGGGTTGCGGTCTATCTGGGCGGGCCTGGCGCCACGTTCTGGATGATCCTGGCCGGCCTGCTCGGCATGGCCTCCAAATTCACCGAGTGTACGTTGGGGGTTCATTACCGCAACGAGTATGAAGACGGCACCGTCTCCGGCGGTCCGATGTACTATCTCACCAAGGGGCTTGCGGAACGCGGCATGGCCGGGCTCGGTAAGTTTCTGGCTGTATTCTTCGCGATCTGCTGCATTGGCGGCGCCGTCGGTGGCGGAAATATGTTCCAGGCCAACCAGTCCTTCAGCCAGATCTCTTCGATCATTCCTTTCTTCCAAGGCAAGGGATGGCTGTTTGGCTTGATCATGGCGGCCATCGTGGGCCTCGTGATCATTGGCGGTATCAAATCGATCGCCAAAGTGACCGAGAAAATCGTTCCGTTTATGGCGGCGATCTATGTGGGTTCGGCCTTGCTGATCTTGATCCTCAACGTGACCGAGCTGCCGGGCGCCATCGGCGCGATCATCACCGGCGCTTTTGCTCCGACGGCCGTTGCCGGCGGTGCTGTGGGCGCCTTGATCCAAGGCTTCAAGCGTGCGGCGTTCTCCAACGAAGCCGGCATCGGCTCGGCCTCCATTGCGCACTCCGCGGTGCAGACCAAGCATCCGGCAACGGAGGGGTATGTGGCCTTGCTGGAACCGTTCATCGACACGGTTGTAATCTGCACCATGACCTCGCTGGTGATCACGATCACCGGGTCCTGGGTGCCGGACAGCGGCGTTACGGGCATCGCGCTCACCTCGCAAGCCTTTGAGAGCAACTTCTCGTTCTTTGGCTATGTGCTGGCGATTGCCGCAGTTCTGTTTGCCTTCTCCACCATGATTTCCTGGTCCTATTACGGCTTGAAAGCGTGGACCTATCTGTTCGGTGAAGGCCAGCAAAAGGAACTTATCTTCAAGCTGATCTTCTGCGTCTTCGTGATCATCGGCTCGTCCATGAGCCTGGGTCCGGTGATCGACTTCTCAGATGCCATGATCTTTA
The DNA here is from genome assembly GCA_039180225.1 of Pseudomonadota bacterium. Classification (GTDB taxonomy): domain Bacteria; phylum Pseudomonadota; class Alphaproteobacteria; order Rhizobiales; family CAJQND01; genus JAAEUE01. The sequence continues at coordinate 17,521 of JBCDDQ010000049.1, read as the reverse complement.
CAATGGCCATTGCCAACATTATCGGCCTCTATCTGCTGATGCCTAAGGTGAAAGAGCTGGTGGCCGATTACCAGGAAAAGTTGGCGAGCGGTGGGATCAAGAAGGTGAAGTAACTATCCTTCAGATCAAAACCTGACATCAGACAGAACGGCCGGGCTTGATGCCCGGCCGTTTCCCGTTGGGCGGGTGAGGACGCGCTTGCCTCTTTCGAGCGGTCTGTTAGGGTGCCCGCAAACCCGCCAGGAGCGACCCACAAATGGCCTATGAAACAATCCTTTACGAACAAGATGGCCCGCTCGCAAAGCTGAGCTTTAACCGGCCAGACAAACTCAACAGCCTGACCGCGGCCATGCATGCGGAAATCCGAGATTGCCTGGACAAAGTGGATGCAGCCGCGACGCGTGTGCTGGTGCTGACCGGAGAAGGGCGGGCCTTCTGCGCCGGGCAAGATCTGGCGGATCTGGATTTCAGCGGCGACGTGGATCTGTCCTATACGCTTGAGAGCGATTTCAATCCGCTGGTCCGCCGACTGGCCGGGGCACGCTATCCGGTGATCTGTGCCGTCAACGGCGTTGCGGCGGGGGCAGGGGCCAATGTTGCGCTTGCCTGCGATATCGTGCTCGCAGCCCAGAGCGCTTCCTTTCTGCAGGCCTTTGCCCGCATCGGCCTGATGCCGGATGCCGGCGGAACGTGGTCGATGACGAAGCTGGCGGGGCCTGCGCGGGCCCGCGGCATGTCGCTCTTGGCCGAGCCGGTCAGCGCCGCACTGGCTGAAAGCTGGGGCATGATCTGGAAGGTTGTGGAAGACGATGTGCTCCAGGATGAAGCTTCCAAGCTTGCCGCCAAACTGGCAAAGGGGCCCACCAAGGCCTACCTAAGCGCACGCGATGCCATCACCGCTGCCGCCGTCAACACGCTCGATCAACAGCTCGATCTGGAGAGCGGGCTGCAGGGCGCACTGGCTGCATCCGATGATTTCCGCGAGGGGGTTGATGCCTTCCTGCAAAAACGCGCAGCAGAGTTCAAAGGAAGCTAGCTTGAGCGAGACCAATTCCTATCACGAAGGCTGGATGCGGCGCAGGGTTGACGACCCACGTCCGCTTGCCTGGGCCGGCATCGCCATTCTGGTGGCCGCTGGTTGGGCTTTCCTAGCCACCATGGCCGCAGTCCAAGACGGCGTTGGCAGCTCCTCCTACACGCTTCAACTGATTGCGTCCCTGTGCACCGTGTCCACAGGCGTCTGGACCGGTACGGATTTGGCCTTGGCCGGGCTGATGTGGACGGCCATGGCCTTCGCCATGATGCTGCCGGCCGGCGCCCCGCTGTTGGCCACGTATATGGACATTGCCGGTGCCGCCAAAGCCAAGCAGATGGAGGTGGTCAGCCCCAGCGTGTTGATTGCCGGATATATGACCATATGGCTGGCCTTCGCCGTGATGGCCAGCCTGGTGCAGGGCGCCTTGTCCGCAGCGGGCGCGCTGTCTGAGCAGATGTCGCTGCTTCATCCGGTGGTGGGCGCTGTGGTGCTGATTGGCGCAGGGGCGTGGCAGTTCACCCCCACCAAGCACCAATGCCTCTCAAAATGCCGCCGCCCGTTCACCTGGTTCATGGCCAACTGGCGCGATGATGATTGGGGCGTCTTCAAGCTTGGGCTTGCCCAGGGTGTGATCTGCCTGATCTGTTGCTGGGCCCTGATGGCGGTCATGTTTGTGGCCGGATTGATGAACCTGTTCTGGATGGCCGTTCTGGCGGCGGTGATGGTTCTGGAAAAAACAGTACCCAACCCCAAGCCGGTGGTTTATGGAACGGGGATCGTTTTGATCCTCTTCGGGGCGGGTCTGTTGATTGCCCCGATGGTTTAAAATGAACGTTGTGAGAGAGGGAGCTTACGAATGGCAGCGATTGAACCCTGGGCCCTGAAGGGCGAGCTAATGTTGAGCTGTAACTGCACGGTGTTCTGTCCCTGCGTGATCTCTCTGGGCCTCCACCCGCCCACTGAAGGCCACTGCCAAACCTGGGGCGGGGTGCGCATTGATGAAGGCCATTATGGCGATGTGCCGCTTGCCGGGCTCAATCTGGGACTGATCATCGAGATCCCGGGCATGATGAGCCGCGGCAACTGGACGGCGGGCGTCTATGTGGACGAGCGGGCCGACATCTACCAGCTCAAAGCCATAACCAAAATCATGTCCGGCAGCGCCAAGGGCACCACCCGGGTTCTTTCCATCATGGTGGGCAAGTTCTTAGGGGTGCATCAGGCGCCGATCACCTATGAAACGGAAGGCTCCGTGCGCCGCTTCAAAATTCCGAAAATCATAGAAGGCGAGATTGAGCCCATCCCCGGTACTGCGCCGGACACCCACACGGTGATCAACAACTCCCAATACTGGATATCGCCGGAGATCATCGTCAGCCGTGCCAACAAGTCCCGGTTCCGCGCCTTTGGCCGCAATTGGAATTTTGAGGGACGCAGCGCAGAGATTTGCCCGCTGGATTGGATGGGCCCCTGAAGACTTAGCTGTCCATCGCCGCCGTTTGGGTGATCAAAGGCGCACCTGTCAGGCTCAAGAAAGAATAATGGCGCACCAGGTCCACCAGGGGCGCGGCACGCGACTGTCTTGACGGGCGCTCCGGCAGCAGATGGGCGATCTGGCTATAGATGTTGGCATAATAATTGTTCACCACCCGCCCGGAGATCCTGAACTTCTGGGCGACGCTGGAGTTCTGATAGACGGGGATGTTGACCAGCTCACGCAGCAAAAACAGCTGCACCGGCGAAAGTCCCGTCAGCAGCTGAAGAACCTGCCGAAACGCTGCTTTGTCCATGTATCCTCGCTTGAACAGCCAGGCATACATGAAGGGCGTTGTCACGAACTCGATTTCATCCTTGGTGATACGGTCACAGAACTGCCGGCCGGCGCCGCTGTCATAGACGAATTTCATGAACTTCTGCGTGGCAAACGGCAGGCGGTAGGTGAGCAGCACAGCCTGATAGAGCCCCAGCGGTGATTTGAACTCCTGATAAAGGCGCGTGTCCTTCCACTGTTCCATGGACCTGAAATCTGTGTTGAACACTGCGGTGCCCGGGTTGGACCAGCTGTGGGGAAACACGTCATCGGTGTCCTGTACCTCCCGGTAGAGGAGAATGGCGCTTGGGTCGATGTTGACCGAACGGAACGACTCTGCGCCCATAAGCGTTCCGTCCGGGGAAATCTCCTGAACACTCACGCTTAAGACCTGGGGATCAAACCCCGGGAGCAATTCCCTGAGCGTGTTCTGCTGGAACTTAATGAAGTCCGCATCGCTGCACCTCACGGCAGCTTCAAGCAGCTCGCGCAACAGGAACTGCGCACTGAGCGTACGCTTGACCTCGGCCGATCTTCTCACCCGGATTGCAGCGCGTTCAGCACCCATGGGAAACGACCCTCCTCATCCCCTCAAAGTGAAGCGGGACGAAAAATTTGAGCTTCATTTTCCAGCTGTTCGTACAGCCTGGTGCAACCGTTCGCCAATGAAGGAAGTTTGGCTTAAAACCGTCGATCCTGCAACTGCTACATGTAAATATACACTGTGAACGTACAACGCTTCAAAGTACGTCTTCAAACACCCCCGGGGGAGCGGGAGTGGCCGTGGGCCGTTATAGGAATCCCAGGCTTGTGGGGACGTGATGGACGACAAACCGGGTGCGAGATGGAGCGGGCTCCAAAGCTCTTATGTCTCCGACGAACACCATCACAGTGTGAACCAGCAGAGTTTGCACATTCTCCAGATTATTGCCGAGCTACACGCCTGCTATCCCTCTGAAGCGGATGTGGGTGTACTCCACCGAAAGCTTGAGCCGGGCAGCGACAGCATGTGGCGCTGGATTGTCTCGCTGGGTCTGATCGAAGGAGAGCCTGAACAGGCGGCACTCACCATAGCCGGCAAAGAGGTTCTGGATCAGGCAAGTCGCAAGCTTGCCTTCCGCGTGGCGTTGGAGGCCAGTCCCCAAGCGGATGGGGCCGAAGACCGGCACGCCGCTGCAATTCTTGCATTGCTTCAGGCCAATTTTGAGTTTGGCCTTCAAAGCGAGACTTGATTGTGGCCCTGGGCTCTTGATCTTGCGACCCATCGCCGATATGCCCGAGAGATCAAGCCTCTCCAACTGACCACTATGTCTGGCCGCCCACTTGTCTCCTTCGCCTCGCACCTATGTGAATGCCTATTGGGCTTTTCAGCGCTATCAGCAGGTGCGCGCCCGGCTGCCCCGGGCAGGCCGCTCCGGGAAGGCCGAGCAGCGAGGAGATCTGGGCGAACTGGCCGAGCATTACGATGTCTTCGTGTTTGACAGTTTCGGCGTGCTGAATGTGGGCGGCGCGCCCATCGCAGGCGCTGCCGGGCGCGTCGCCAGCCTCAGGGCACAGGGCAAAGAGGTGCTCGTGCTCACCAACGCGGCCCGTGATCCGCTGGCCAGCCTGCCGGCCAAGTATGCCCGGCTCGGCTTTGACTTCACGGCGCGGGAAATCATTAGCAGCCGGGGCGTACTGGCATCCCATCTGAAAGCCCGGTCCATTGAGGGGGCGTGGTGGGTCGTGGCGCCTGTAAGCTCCGAGATTGGCGAGCTTGGGGTGCCCGCGTGCCACGCCGCGCCGCCGGAGGGGGCAGGGGGCATCATCCTCCTCAGCGCGTCGACCCTCACAGACGCCCTGATTGGCGAATTGGCAATCGCTCTCACGGCCCGTCCTGTCCCGCTGCTGGTGGGAAACCCGGATCTTGTGGCACCCCGCGAGGAAGGCTTTTCTCTGGAGCCAGGTGCTTGTGCACATCAGCTGGCCGATGAAATCGGCGTTGTCCCGGAGTTTTTCGGCAAGCCCTTCGCCAACGCCTTTGATGCTGTCATGGAACGCTTGGCCGGGCGCTTTGTGCGCGAGCGGATCGCCATGGTGGGCGACACGCTCCACACGGATATTCTGGGGGGCTCTGCAGCTGGGTTCGGCACGGTGCTCGTCTCAGACCATGGCGTGCTGCAGGGCGTGGACATACCTGCTGCCATGGCTGAGAGCGGGATCTATCCGGACTTCATTGTGCCGCATATCTGACGGCTGGGGCACAAATGCCGCCAAATTGCCACTAATTAGATGATTTTTTTGAAAGTAGTGGCTTTTGTCCGAACGAACCCAATTTCGCGTAAGCTTATGAAAATAAGCTGTAATTCGCGCTATTTGGCCTTGATGGTTGAGTTCATCCCCCGCGGCCCTGCTTGCGCAGGGGCGCGGGGTTCAGGGTGCTAGCCTGGAACCGTATCCTGCATGGACGGGCGCTGACTGAAGCTGTCGTAAAACGCAGTGAGCGCCTCGCGCCCGCCGCGCCAGCCCAGATCCGGATACCGGAAATCCAGATAACCCAGCGCCACAGCCACACCGATCGAGCCCACATGCACCGACGCCAGCTCGTCCTGCCAGTTGCTGTTGAGGTCATCCAGGGTCGCCTCGATCCGCTCTGTCTGGCGGTTGATCCATTGGTCCCACTGCAACGCCTCGGGCCTCAAGCCAGTCTCATAGCGCAGGTTCACGGCGCTGTCGCACAAGCCTTGGGCCAAAGCAAACAGGGTCATGACCCGGAAATCCGTTGAGGGATGGATCTCCGTGTTGCCGGCCCGGTGCGCCAGGTAAGCGCAGATCACGCGGGAATCGAACACCCCCTGACCGTCATCCGTCACCAAAGCGGGAATGCGGCCCAAAGGGTTGGCAGACGACGTGGCGTCATGGCGCTCAATCGGCAGGATCATCGCCACATCTTCTTGAATATCGTCGGTCTGGCCGGTTTCGCGGGCCACCACCCGGACCATCCGGACGAAAGGTGAGGCGGGATTGTGATGCAGCAACATGGCGAACCTCCGTGGTCGGGCGCGCCATATTGTGCCGGGCGGGCCCTATTGGTTTTGCGTTTTCTTTGGCTGACCCCTCTTGCGCACCAGGAAGGAAGGCGCCAGGTCGTGAGCCGGGTTTCTTGTGAAGAAATTGGCAGGGCGCAACATGAACTCATGCCACATCGTTGGCAAGACCGGAAAATCCTCCGGCAGGGTTATGTGGTGGAAACCCATATTGTACCACAGAACCAAGTCCTGATTGGTCACCGATTCCCCATCGGCCACATACTTTGGCAACCCTTCACCGCCCTGACTCTGGTTGGGGAAATCGCCGGCTGCCCAGTACTCCCCTGGCTTGCGCCGCGTCACCCAAAGCGGGTTGGACGAAAACAGCGCCCTTTGCTGAGGTGGATCATCTGCTGTGAGGAGCGAGGTCACCACGTGGCCGGGCACCAGATAGTAGCCCGGGAAGTGGCCGAGTGCGGTCCGCTTGTTTGGATTGATCAGGCGCCAATGCACCCGCTTGTTCCCTCCGCCGTGGCTCACCGCACCTTCCTTGACAATCTGCGATGTGCGCAAAGTCCATAACGAGCGCCTGCGGCTCTCCGCCGGCAGGGTTTGGGGCTGCACCGTATCAAGCAGCAGCAGGTTCTTCTGGCCGTCAATGTCCAGGTCCAGGCGGAATGAGAAGTAGTGGTCGTGGTAGGGAGCCACGGTGTAAGGCGCCACCAGATTGCCGTAGCGCAGGTCCTCGCGCGCGCTCGGGCTGTCGGCCCGGGCTGAGGAAACCATCTTGAGTGCGTCCAGGCCGCTTGCGCCCACGCGAACTTTTATCGTGCCCCGCAGCTGGAACACATAATCGACCAGATAATCATAGTTCCCGATAGTGGGTGCCATGCGCACCACCAGTTCAACCTGGGGAGCAGAATAGTTGCGTCCCGCACCGGCCTGATAATGCCGCCAGGCCGGGTCGCCCGTGTTGCGTTCAAACACACAGACCGCCTTGTCCGCGCGGAACACGCCGCCCTGGTCGGAGGGGATGAGGGCATCAATAAACACGGCATTATGGGGACAGTCGCGCCCCGGCGCCAAGGTGGAGATGAGATAGCCCAGACCATATTCGCCCGCATCCAGGAAACTCTTGAACGCCCAGGTATCCGCGGGGTCCATGTAGGGCACAAACATCTCAGACAGGGCCATCTGATATGCCACCATCCGCTTGTTGCCGTTATCGTTGAAGCGCACCAGCGACAGGATCAAGCCGCTGCGCCGATCGGTGCGGATGTGAAGCGACCAGTTCTGCCAGTCAAGTTCGATGCCGCCACGCAGGACGAAGTTGGCACCCCCAGGCGCGATGTTGACCACGGGGCGCATTTGCGGGCGACGGTCTGCCAGGGTGTGATTGTACCCTTTGATCTGCTTGGGAACAGTTGGCGCTTTGGCCTTGATGAACTCAAGGAGCTCCAAGGTGTCCGCATCCACCGCCGTAACGAGATGGTCAATGGGCCGCGCCTGAAGGTAGTCGAGCCGATTGACCACATCAAAGCACACCACCTTCAGCACCCGGCGGTTGCCATAGCGGCGATCGGGAAACCCGCCCGACCCGAGGGGGGTGCAGTTGATGGATTTGGGGTCCGTGAACCCGAGCGCTGCGATCTCTTTCTGCCAGATCGGGCTATTCAGAACAGCTTCGCGAGCCTTATTCCATTCCCCCTGATGCACAGCGGGCTGTGCACCGGGAATCTCGCGGTTCGACAACACCGTCTGCGCGTTCAGGTCGGCAATGGCCTCATAGGTTTTCCCGCCCTGCCGGTAGATGAAGATGCCCTGACGACCGAAGGGTGTGCCCCGTTTCCAGCGCAGCACATCCGCCTTAGGCAACTCTCGCAGTTTAATGTCGGAAAACTGGGTGTTGTCGGTCACGAGCTGCTGGTTCCGCAGCAGCGAAACACCCAGTTGGATTTCTTCGGGCGTCAGACCATCCATAGGATGAAACGGGCCGGAATCCTGGGCGTAAACGGTGCTCGCCAACAGGCCGATCAGCATGCCGGAGAGGAGGAGGGGGAGCAGCTTTTTCATAGACTGACAGAAACCACAAATCAGTCGATTCGAGTCAGTTTCTGAGACGGATTTTGCTCACAAAAGTCCCCTCAACGCAGGCTGTGGGATCACAATTGCGCGACGGCCTGCCGAAGTGCGGTTTGGGTCCTTCACCATGTGCTGAACGGCTCTGAAAACACCAGAAGCGGGGTCGAAGGTGTGTTTTTTCTTAATGAACCGTCACATTTCTGTTCCACGATGCGGGAAACTCGCTGACGTAGAGTCATCAAGATTTGATTCCGCGCCGACGGCGTCCCGTAAAGCCAATATTGCGAAAAAGCTTCTCTTTGCACAGTTAATGTCGTTTGTGAAAGATCGGCCCCATTGATGGCAAGAAACGCTTTACAACCCCTGTAAACAAAGTTTGGCGTCACCGGCTCAATATGCCGAAAACCCTAGGAGTTTGGCGGCTTAGAGCCACCTCATCGCGTTGAACTTCCAAAAGTTACTGTATACTTAACAGGTTCGGGGTCGACAGGATGGGTGTAAGAGAATGCAACAGGGGAAAAGATTGCGGCGTCATAAATTTGATCCTGCAATCGTTAAACGGGTTCGGGCGCTTTACGGCTTAGACAACTATCACGGGCCTTTGGCACTGCTGTCAGACTATCTCGTCATTGCGGCAGCAATTTACGCCTGCATCGTGTTTGGCTGGATTGCCTATCCGTTCGCGGTCCTTGTGATCGGTTCGCGCCAACGCGCACTGGCCACCATGACCCATGAGGCGTCCCACGGAACCTTGGCGAAGGATCTCCGGCTGAACAATCTGCTCGGCTCATACATGAGCGGTTATCTAATCGGCATGCTGTTCGACGCTTACAAACAATCCCATGTGCAGAGCCATCATGGCCAGTTTGGCAGCGAAGAGAATGACGCAGACTACCGGTATATGATCGACATGGGGGTTTACGACCGATGCTCCCAGAGCCGTTACACCTGGAACATCCTAGTGAAGCCGCTGTTCCTTATGAACGTGCCGAAATACCTGGGCTATCTGGTGCGCGACCGGCTGCTGGCCATCAGCAGCGAAGAGGGCGCGCGCGAAGGCATCCGCTTGCTGATCTTCTGGGCTGTATTGCTCACCGCAATCATCCAGATGGGGCTCTTCTGGGAGTTCGTTCTTTACTGGGTGGTTCCGTTCCTCACCGCATTCCAGGTGCTGGGCTGGTACATCGAGCTTTCCGAGCACGCGCCGATGATGGACACCAAGCTCGATATTCACATGTCCCGCAACCGCAACAGCCATTGGTTTGAGCGCATGCTCACCGGTTTGCATGGGGAGAATTATCATCTGGCGCACCACCTGTGGGCGCGGGTTCCGTTCTGGAAATTGCCGGCGCTCAATGAGATCCTGCGTGAAGACGCCGACTACCGGGCCCACGATGACCGCTGTGGCGGCATTCTCCTGTCCGGCAACGGCGCGCCATCGGTGATCTCCATCATGAGCCGCTTGCAAACGGAGCGGAAGAAGTTCTTCCCCGAGGGAACGCCTGAACACGCTTGACAGGCGGCCCTCCCGCTGCCGACTGTGGGAGGGTGGAGAAGGGGTTGTCCATGATCAAGAGCTTCCTTGATGAGTGGCTGGACGCGCGCGCGGATGCTGAAATCAATCTGGGCGAAAGCGGTGTGGCCAACCGGCGCCTGTCACAGATCATCCCATCGGATCGCTTGGCGGATGTGTTGGGCGAGATCGACTTCGATCACAACCCCACCCGTGGTTCCGATGAGTTGCGCACCGAGGCCGCACACCTTTATGAGCATGCCAGCCCAGGCAACGTCCTGATCACGGCAGGGGCGAGCGAAGCGATCCTTGCCTATTTCCTGGCGCGGCGCGAAGAGGGCTGCAATGTGGTGGTGCTCGCCCCGGCTTTTCACTCGCTCTACGATGTGCCTGCTGCGCTGGGCTATGAAGTCCGCCAGATTGCTCTCGACTATGGGGCGGGCTACCGGTTGCCCGTAGATCAAATTGTAGAGTGCGTGGATGCGCGCACCCGGTGCGTCGTGCTCACCACGCCCAACAATCCCATGGGCACGGTGTTTGAGACGCAGGAGATCCTCAGTCTTGCCGGAGCGCTGGAGACGCTTGATTGCGACCTCATGCTGGATGAGCAGTACCGCCTGCTGCCGCATGACGAGAGCCTTACCCGGTTTGAGTCTCTGGCCTGTAAGACGCCGCGTATTTTGAGCGTGGGGTCCGCTGGCAAGTGCTATGGCGCGGTGGGGTTGAGAGTTGGATGGGTGGTCGCCGATGAGGCGCTGGTAGAGAAGATGGACGCCGTCAAGATGCTCACCACGCATGCCATCTCCAAGATGAGCGACCGTATTTGCTTGGAGCTGATGCGGGGTGGGGGAGATCTGCTGCAGGCGAACCGAACCGCCATTGGTCGCAACAAACAATGCCTACAAGAGGTTATGGCCCATCACCCTGGCAAGATTGCATGGGTGGAGCCGAAAGGCGGCAGCGTGGCCTTCCCCTATCTGGCCGACGGCGCCTGCTCGCGCGCGTTTGGCCAGCGGCTTTACACGGAAGCCGGCGTTCTGGTGCTCCCTGGAGAAGCGTTTGACTGCCCGGGCTTTTTCCGGATCAGACTTGGCGCTGAGCCCGAGGGCTTCGCGCAGGCCATGGACCGGATGAGCGCGTTGCTCTAGTGCCTCGAGTAGCTTCCCAAGCTGCCAATTTGGCGGGACAGGGTGCACTCATCGTAGAGCAGTGAGGCGCAATAGTTCCGCTGAAGGTAATGGGTGTGGCTCTCGCGTTCGCGCTGCGGATAGACCTTATGGCAGATGCGTTCGGACCGGCGCCGGCAATACCGGTCTTCCACTTGCTCGGTCCAGGGGCGCAGCTTCTTGTAGGGCCGGTAATGGATGGCGTGGTGCGCGGCCGGCGCTGTCTCAGAAAGGCCTACCGGGGGCAGAGCCTGGGAGGGCAGAGCCGTCATTACGAGGCCCGCCAGGGCCGCTGCTGCTGAAAATGTAAGGAACTTCATCGCTTCACCTCTCCTAACTGACGCGCGATATCGCATTCTGATTGGTCGGAGTGGCTAAGGGGAGAATGCCCCGTAATCCGGGGCCGCGCAAGGGGGCAGGCTAAACGGATGTTTTGAGGGTTTCCTCGCGTTCAAAGCGTTCGATCGCCAGCTCGATCAGCCGGTTGATCAGATCCGCATAAGGCAGACCGCTGGCCTCCCAGAGCTGCGGGTACATGCTGATCTTGGTAAAGCCGGGAATGGTGTTGATCTCGTTCACCAACACGGTTCCGTCGTTTTTCAAGAAGCAGTCCACCCGGCCGAGGCCTTCGCACTCCAAGGTTTGGAACGTCTGGATGGCGAGCGCGCGGATCTGTTCGCTCACCGTATCGGGCACGTTAGCCGGGATGACCAAGGCAGCGCCTTGATCGTCAATGTATTTGGCGTCGTAGGAGTAAAACTCGTGGCTCGGCACAATCTCGCCTACCACGGAGGCTTCCGGATTTTCGTTGCCCAACACAGCGCATTCCAGTTCGCGCCCGTCGATGAACTCTTCCACCAGGATCTTGTTGTCAAAGCTGAAAGCATCGGCGCAAGCTGCTTCGAAAGAGGTTTGATCGGTGACCTTATGGACGCCGACAGAAGAGCCGAGATTGGCCGGCTTTATGAAGCAAGGCAGGCCGATTTCCTCCGCCACCGCCTTAAAGTCCAAAAGGTCGTTGCGCCGCAGCACTACAAAATTGCCGATCGGCAGGCCCGCATCGCGCAACAGCCGCTTCATCACGTCTTTGTCCATGCCCACGCTGGATCCCAGGACGCCAGCACCGACGAAGGGCACACCTGCAAGCTTTAACAGGCCCTGAACCGTACCATCTTCGCCGAAAGGTCCGTGGAGAATAGGAAACACAACGCCAATGGAAGAGTGGGTGCCGCCGCTGGTCAAGTCGCTGAGCGCGCCGCCGCTCTCCGGCACCAGTGCAACACTTTCGCGCTCCTCGTGGTTCAGCTGGATCCGCTTGGGGTCTGAGGCGTTGAGCAGATATTGCGACTGCTTGGGCAGCAGCCATTGGCCCGACTTATCAATGCCGATCAACGACACCTCATACTTGTCCTTGTCGATGGCCTCGGCCACGTTCTTGGCGGACTGTAGTGAGACTTCATGCTCGGCAGATTTGCCGCCAAACAGGATGCCGACTTTGATTTTCTTGGTGCTCATAGGGGGTCTATATCATTATTGGTAGGAGATTCGTGGGGGCCCGCATATGCCGAATTTTGGGCATTGTTAGGGAACTCTTCGGATCGTAGGTGTCATATTGTGACCATCATGTTATGGCCCCAAAGATCGCATTGCCGTCGAAGTTCAGAAGCGATTCAATAACATAGTGAGACTCATGATGATGATTAATCGCCTCAAAAGGATTTCCGCAAATCTTTTCGTTGTGTTTTGCCTGTGCTTGGCGGCGCAGTATGAGAACACGGGATCTGCGCTCGCCTTTGAGAAAACAGATGGCGGCTTGTTTATTGTGGCCCAGGCCGCAACGCCGGAGAGCAAGGCTGAAGAACGCGCCCGCAAGAGAGCCGAGCGCGATCGCAGGAGAGCTGAGCGCAAGCGCAAACGCGAAGAGCGGCAGCGCGCCAAGCAACAACAGCAGCAGCAGGAACGGGCAGCGCAGCAACAACGCCGCCAGCAGGCGGAAGAGCGCAAACGCCAGCGCCAGGAGCGCAAGCGCGCCCAGCAGCGCAAAAAGCAGCAGGAGCGTGCGGCCCAGGAGCAGCGTCGCCAGCAGGCAGAAGAGCGTAAGCGCCAGCGCCAGGAGCGCAAGCGCGCCCAACAACGTCAAAAGCAACAGGAACGGGCCGCCCAGGAGCAGCGCCGTCAGCAGGCGGAAGAGCGCAAACGCCAGCGCCAGGAGCGCAAGCGCGCCCAACAACGCCAAAAACAGGAGGAACGGGCCGCCCAGGAGCAGCGCCGTCAGCAGGCAGAGGAGCGCAAGCGCAAACGCCAGGAGCGCAAGCGCGCCCAGGAGCGCCAAGAGCAGCAAGAACGCGCGGCCCAGGAGCAGCGCCGCCAGGAGGCCGACGAGCGCCAGCGACGGCGTGAAGAACGCCAACGCGCCAAGCAAGAAGAGCGCGAACAGAAAGCCGCAGACCGCAAGCGCCGGCGTGAGGAACGCAAAGCCCAAGAGGCCGCAGATCAACAACAACAGAACAATCGCCTGCAACAGGTACGTGAGCGCGCCCAGCAGCGTGAACAGCGCCAGCGTCGCCGCAACCGGCTTGAAGCCCGGGAACGCCGAAAACTGGAACGTCAGGAACAGCGCATCCAAAGGGCTGAGGAACGCCGGCGCAAGCGCCTCCAGCGCGAAGCCCGGCGCAACAGGGCGCAAACCGAACGCTTGCAGCGTCGCCGAAACGAGCTGCGCCAGCAATTGCAAAATGACAACCGCCGGGTCGAACGGCGTGAGCGCCGGCAGCGCAGATTGGAACGCCAGCGCGCCTGGGAGCAGCGTCAAGTCCGCCGTGAGCGGCGCGCCCGGCGCCAGGACTTCGGTTTCCACCGCCGATCCAAGGTTCTGAGACGCAAGGACGATCGGGTGATTTTTGCCGCTCTGGCCGGAGCGGCCGTCGGGGCTGCGGCCACGGCCATGTTCATTCATCACAATGACGACCGCCGCTTTGGCTGGCGCGCCCGCGACTTTTATGTGGAGCCCGTCGGCAATGGCTGGACCCGCACCGTTGTGCGCCGGCCGGACGGCAGCCGGGTTGTGACGATCCGCGACAGCGCCGGGTTTGTGGTGCGCCGCTACCGTGTGTATCCCGATCAGCGCCGGGTTTTCTATTTCAACAACCAGCCCAGCTGGTGGAATGATAGCGATCTTTACGTGGATGTGGAGCCGGCGCGCGTCCAAATCCCTCGCGAACGCTATGTTGTTGAGCCGTCTTACGCGCCGGTGGACGCCATCTACAACGCAGCAACCTCAGCGCCTGTGGATGAACTCGATCGCACCTATACGCTCAACCAGGTCTTGGTGAATGCGCGGTTGCGCGATTACATGCCGCGGATTGACTTGGATGCCATTACTTTTGCCTCAGGGTCGGCGGAGATTCCGCTTTCCCAGGTGGACAAGCTTGAGACCATTGGTGTTGCCATTGAACAGGCCATCAAGGACAACCCGGGCGAGGTCTATCTGATTGAGGGGCATACAGACGCGGTTGGCAGCGACGTGTCAAATCTGGAGCTGTCGGACCGCCGGGCCTCTGCTGTGGCGGACATCCTCACCAGCTATTTCGGTGTGCCACCGGAAAATCTGGTGACTCAGGGTTATGGCGAACGGTATTTGAAGGTCAACACCTCAGCGTCCGAACAGGCCAACCGGCGCGTTGCCATCCGGCGCATCACGCCGCTCTTGTCAAAGAGCAAGGATGAAGTGGCGTTTGATGATCAGGGCAACGAGGTGTTCAGCAACTAACAGAGACAATCCTTGCGTCCCCGCGAAAGCGGGGACCTCCTCATTCAAGGCAAGGACGTCGCCTTTAACCCCGCACCGTTTGGCCATAATGGTTGAGAGACTTTCCACACCATTGCGCGGTGCGGGCGTCTCCCATCAAGGCTTGAGGAGCTTTCGAAAGAAGACGCGGTCAAACCCATCCTCGTTCCACCGGCCGACTTCCGTGTAGCCGAGGGCCGGATAAAGGGTGAGGTTTCCGGACATTTTCACGTTGGTGTAAAGCTCAATGGTGGCAATGCCGCGAGCACGGGCGTCCCGTTCGACGAAGTCGACGAGCGCGCGGCCAATGCCCTTGCCTTGATGACCGGGCGAGACAGCGACGTTCTCTAAGTGCACGTGATCGGAGCGGTCATAGAACACCACGAACCCGGCCACCTCGCCGCTGGCCTCCGCCACATGGAGCTGGCCTGCCGTTTGCGCGGCGGCAAAGTCAGCCACCATGGGCGCCGGCTTCTTGCCAATGGCCGCAACGTATACTTCGTAGGCCGCCTCAGCACACGCCTTCACCTGACGGATGTCCTGAGGCGTGGCCGGCCGGATCTCCATCTGACAGCTACGCCTTGATGCGCTCGGACTTGGGATCGTAGAAAGGCGCAAACTGCACCTTGGCCGGATAGCGCTGCCAGGCAATCTCGATCTCAAACGACCCGCTTTCCAGATAGTCCTTGGTGACCCCATCTTCGCAGTGCAGATAGCCCAGCGAGAGAGATTTATCGAGCCGGTGCCCCCAGGAGCCCGACGTGGTGGAACCCACAAGTACGCCATCCCGGTAGATCGGCTCCTCATGATACATCATGGGAGCGTCCACGCTGTCGTCATTCAGGCAAATGGCAACCATGCGCTTCTTCAGCACATTCTGCGCCCGCTGTGCAGCAATAGCCTCCTGGCCGATATACCCGCCGTCCTTTTCCCGGGGGACAGCAAAGCCGAGGCCCGCCTCAATCGGCGTGTCTTCATCAGCAATATCATGGCCCCAGTGGCGATATCCCTTTTCCATCCGACAGGCATTCATGGCGTGCATGCCGGCAGGTTTCAGACCAAACGACTGGCCTGCATCCCAGATGGTTTCAAACACATGGGAGGCGAATTCTGAGGGGATATAGAGTTCCCAACCGAGCTCGCCCACATAGGTGATGCGGCTGGCGCGCACCCGCGCATAGCCGATGTCGATCTCCTTGGACGTGGCGAACGGCATGGCTTCGCTGGACATATCCGCATCGGTGAGCGCCGCCATAAGGTCGCGGGATTTCGGCCCCATCAGGCCCAGCATCGGCAACCCGGATGTGATGTCAGTGGCGATGCAGCGGGCATCTTCGGGAATATGCGTCTGCAGCCAGGCAAAGTCGCGCGTCTGGCCGCCGCTGGCGGTCACCACCAGGAACTCTGTCTCGCTCAGGCGGGTGACGGTGAGATCCGCTTCAATGCCGCCCCGGTCGTTGAGCCATTGGGTGTAGATCATCTTGCCCGGTTCGCGGTCTATATTATTGGCGCAGATCCGGTTGAGCACCGCGCACGCATCTTTGCCCTTCACCAGGAACTTTGGAAAGCTCGCCTGATCGAACAGAGCAACCGCATCGCGGGCCGCATGGCATTCATCGGTGCAGCAGTCGTGCCAGTTCTGGCGGCCGAAGGAGTACTCGTATTCCTTCGCCATGCCTTCCCTGGCAAACCAGTTGGGCCGTTCCCACCCCATGGTGTCGCCCATCACCGCGCCCAGTTCCAGGAAGTGGTTGTGGAAGGCAGAACGCCGCACGCCGCGGCCCGTGGTGTGCTGATAATAGGGCCAGTGCATGTGGTAGAGCAGGCCGAGGGATTCGGTGGTGCGGTCATGCAGGTAGTTCTTGTTCGTCTGGAACGGGTGGATGCGGCGGATGTCCACATCGCATACATCAATGGGGGCGTAGCCATCGCGGATCCACTCAGACAGGACCTTGCCGGCGCCGCCAGAGGATTGGATGCCGATCGAGTTGAAGCCGCAAGCCACATAAACGTCTTTGCATTCCGGTGCCTCGCCGAGATAGTAGGCATCATCGGGCGTGAAACTCTCCGGACCATTGAAGAACAGCGAGATCCCTGCCGTTTCCAGAAGCGGGGTGCGGGCCATGGCGAACTCGAGCACCGGTTCGAAATGATCAATATCTTCCGGCAACGTCTCGAACTCATGATCTTCGGCAATACCGCCCATGCCCCACGGTTTCGCGTTGGGCTCAAAGGCGCCGAGCAACAGCTTGCCCGCATCCTCCTTGTAGTAGGCATATTCATCCGGCACGCGCACAACCGGCATATCGCGCGGCAACTCATCGATAGGTTCGGTCACCATGTAGAAGTGCTCTGCGGCGTGGAGCGGAATGTGGACGCCGATGTCAGCGCCGATATCCCTGGACCACATGCCTCCGGCGATCACCACCTTATCCGACATCACCGTTCCGTTTGCGGTTTCAACGCCGGCGGCCTTGCCGTTTTCGGTGAGGATGCGGGTGACCTTTGTGTTCTCAAAGATCTGTGCGCCGCGCTGGCGCGCGCCGGCCGCGTAGGCTTGCGTCACGTCCGCCGGGTTGGTTTGGCCGTCTCCGGGTAGCCACAACCCGCCGGGACTGTCCTCCACGTTGAAATGAGGAAGCCGCTCTTTGATCTCGCCAGGCGTGAGCACGTGGATCTCAAGGCCGAAATTCTTGGCCATGGACGCACCCCGCATGAACTCTTCCATGCGAGCATCGTTCTTGGCGATGGAGATCGAACCGTTCTGCTTGAAGCCGGTGGCTTGACCCGTTTCCTCCTCAAGACCCAGCATCAGTTCGGAGGTGTACTTGGCAAGCTCCGTCATGTTGCGGGTCGCCCGCAGCTGGCCCACCAGCCCCGCAGCGTGCCACGTGGTGCCGCTGGTGAGCATCTTGCGCTCAAGAAGGACTACATTGGTGATGCCGATCTTGGTCAGGTGATAGGCAATTGAACAGCCGATGACACCGCCGCCGATGATGGCGACATCTGCATTGGCAGGTAGTTGCTTGGCCATTGCGCGCGCTCCGCAAACAGAAGTTAAACCGTTCGACGAGTGAGATTTGGTTCTACGCACCAGGCTGATCAGTGATATGTTCGCG
>JBCDDQ010000048.1:0-20702 GCA_039180225.1 Pseudomonadota bacterium | reverse complement strand
GTGCGGCGAGCGCCACCATGCCGGCATGTTTACCCGAGCAGTTATTGTGCAGCTGGTTGAACCGCTTATCTCTCGACAGCATCCGGTTGGTGGTGTGCTGGTGGGTCGGCCAGTGGCCGCCGCACTCCAGATGGTCTTCGCTCAGTCCCACCTTTTCCAGCATGCGCTGCGCCGTTTCGGTATGGCGTGGCTCGCCGCCATGAGAAGCGCAGGCCAAAGCGATCTCTTCGGGCGTGAAGCCGAATCTGTCTGCGGCGCCGCTCTCCACGAGTGGCAATGCCTGGAAGGCTTTGATCGCGGAACGGGGAAAGACCGGACGTTCTATGTCGCCAAGGGACGCGACCAGCTCGCCGCCCGCGCCCACCACAGCAAACGCACCGCGGTGCTGGCTTTCCACAAAGCCTCCGCGGGTGGCTTCGACGAACACGGCGTTTTGCGACATGGTGGTCGTTTGTCTCTGTTGGCGTAAAGAGCGGGCTCAGTAGCCGCGCGCAGCATTCGCCACATTAGACAAGGGTTCGCCAAGTTCATAGCCGCGAAGTTGATCGAGAATGTAGTCGTTGATGGCCACAGGAGAGGACTCAGCCGCCACATGGGGTGTGAGCACCAGTCGGGGGTGCGCCCAGAGCGGGCTGTCTGAGGGCAGGGGCTCTTCTTCGAACACATCCAGCGAGGCGCCCTTTAGCGTGCCGTCGTTAAGTGCGGCCAGGACGTCTGCATCGCTCTGCACCTTGCCGCGGCCGGCATTGATCAGGAAAGGTCCGTCGAGGGCGCCGTCCTGGGGCAGTTTTGCAAACAAAGACGCGTTCAGCATGCGGTCCGTGTCCGGTGTGTGGGGCAGCAGGGAGACCAGAATGTCCGTGCGGCCCAGAAAGGCATCCAGCTCCGCGCTGCCGGCGAAGCTCTCAATACCCTCCACGTGCTTGCGGCCATTGCTCCAGCCGGCCACCTGGAACCCCAAATCGCGCAGGAGAATACCGCAGTCCTGTCCCAACACGCCAAAGCCCAAGATGCCGACCCTGACCTCATTGGCGGCGGGCTGGCTGTGTTCGGTCCACTCACCGGCCTTCTGTTGGGTGCGATAAAGGCCAACACGGCGGTGATGCAGCAGCACGTTCATCACCACATATTCGGTCATACGCTTGGTGAGGTCGCCATCCACAACCCGAACCACGGGCACCTTGGGAAGATCGGGATCTTTCATCAGGTGATCAACACCCGCACCCATGGAAAAGATGACCTCAAGATTGGAAAATTTGGCCAACTCGCCGGCCGGCGGGTTCCAGGCCACAACGAAGCGGATCTCTTCTGGGTTGCCGGTTTCGTCCGGCCACAGGCGAATGTCCAGATCGGGTGCGCGTTCGCGCATCATGTCGGCCCAGTCCGAAGCATTGTATCGGTTGAGAACGAAGAGAACCGCCATGTGCACAGCCTATTGCGCCACAACGCCTTCCGGCGCCGTTTCCAACTCGAAGGCCGCGGCCATGAGGGCCTTGGTGTAGTCTGTCTGCGGCGCATCGAAGATGTCTGCCGCGTGGCCTTGCTCTACCACCTTGCCGTTGCGCAACACCACCACTTCATTGGCCAGGGCGCGCACCACTTTCAAATCGTGGCTGATGAATAGGTAGGCCAGCCCATGGTCTTCCTGAAGCTGGCGCAGGAGATCCACGATCTGGGCCTGCACGGACATATCAAGCGCGCTGGTGGGTTCATCCAGCATGACGAATTTGGGCTCCAGCACCATTGCCCGGGCAATGGCGATGCGCTGGCGCTGGCCGCCGGAGAATTCGTGCGGGTAGCGTTCCATGGCGGAAGGGTCGATCCCCACCTCGCTCAGCGCCTTGGCCACGCGCTCAGCACGCTGCTCGTAGGTAAGGTCTTGGCCTTGGACAATAAGGCCTTCCTCCACGATCTGGCGAATGGAGAGCCGCGGGCTGAGGGAGCCGAACGGGTCCTGGAAGACGATCTGAAGATCGCTGCGCAGGGGCCGCATCTGAGTGGACTGATAGCCGTCAATGGCGTTGCCCACATAGGCGATGCGGCCTTCAGATGAGATGAGGCGCAGCATGGCAAGGCCCAATGTGGTCTTGCCGGACCCTGATTCTCCCACCACGCCGAGGGTCTGGCCGGCGCGCACTTTGAGGGTGACGCCGTCAACCGCCTTAATGTGATCCACCGTGCGCCGCATCAGGCCGCGTTTCACCGGAAACCAGACCTTCAACTCATCAGCTTCCATCACCACGGGTGCATCTTCGTTCGGCTCTGGTGGATCACCGCTGGGTTCAGCGGCCAGAAGCTGCTTGGTGTAGGGGTGTTCGGCCTTGGTGAAGATCTTCTCGGTGGGGCCATGCTCCACGATCTCGCCGCCATTCATCACGTTCACCCGGTTCGCCATCTTGCGCACGATGGACAGATCATGGGTGATCAGCAGCATGGCCATGCCGAGCTTGGCCTGGATATCCTTGAGCAGCATGAGGATCTGGGCCTGGATGGTCACATCCAGGGCCGTTGTCGGCTCATCGGCGATCAGCAGATCGGGTTCGTTGGCGAGTGCCATGGCGATCATCACGCGCTGGCGCTGGCCGCCGGACAGCTGGTGCGGGTAGCTCGACAGGCGCTTTTCCGGATCGCGGATGCCCACCAGATCCAACAGTTCCAACACACGCGCGCGCGAGGCCGTTTCGCTCATGCCGCGGTGGGTCTGGAGGATCTCGCCGATCTGGCGCTCCACCTGGTGGAGCGGGTTGAGCGAGGACATGGGCTCTTGGAAGATCATCGCAATATCGTCGCCCCGGATCGAACGGATCTCTTCCTCCGGCAAATGCATCAGTTCGGTTTGCTTGAAGATGATGGAGCCCTTGGGGTGATGGGCCGCCGGATAGGGCAGAAGCTGCATGATGGAGAGCGCGCTCACCGATTTGCCTGAGCCGGATTCCCCCACAAGGGCGACGGTTTCACCCTGCTTGATGTCGAACGACACATGGTCCACGGCCGTGGTGCTGCGCCCGCCCTGGCGGAAATCGACGCAGAGGTCTTTGACGGTCAACAGGGTCTCGCTCATACGAAGGTCTTTCTGGGGTCGAGCGCATCGCGCACGGCCTCGCCCACGAAGATGAGCAGCGAGAGCATGGTGGCGATCACCATAAAGCCGGAAATGCCGAGCCACGGGGCTTGGAGGTTGTTCTTGCCCTGAGACAGGAGCTCGCCCAGCGAGGGAGATCCTGGCGGCAGGCCGAAGCCTAGGAAGTCCAGTGAGGTCAGCGTGGTGATGGAGCCGTTGAGGATGAACGGCATGAAGGTGAGCGTGGCCACCATGGCGTTGGGCAGGAGGTGCTTGAACATGATGACCCGGTTGGAGACACCAAGAGCGCGGGCTGCGTTCACATATTCAAAGTTTCGGCCGCGCAGGAATTCTGCCCGTACCACGCCCACAAGGGCAACCCAGGAGAACAGGAGCAGGATGCCAAGCAGGATCCAGAAATTGGGCTCGATCACCGCCGCGATAATGATCAAGAGATAGAGCGAGGGCACTGAGGTCCAAATCTCGATCACCCGCTGGAAGATCAGGTCGGTCCAGCCACCGAAATAGCCCTGAACGGCGCCGGCCGCCACGCCGATCACCGAGGAGATGAGGGTCAGGATCAGACCGAACATCACCGAAATGCGAAAGCCGTAGATAAGCCGGGCCACCACATCGCGTCCCTGGTCATCGGTCCCCAGCCAGTTCCAGTTGCTTAACTGGCAGAACCGCTGGGTCTGTTCGTCCGTTCCGGGGCAGACCTCCCCGGCGATCTGCCAGGTGGGCGGGGCCGGGAAGCCGGCCTTTTTGCGTTCACCATCAACGATCCTGAAGCCCGGAAAGTCCAGGTTCACGGTGTTGTAGGAATAACGGATCGGCGCCCAGACCAGCCAGCCGCCTTTCTCAGCGATCAATTCAGCCACGTATGGGTCGCGGTAATCGGCCTCTGTTTCAAATTCACCACCGAAGGTGGTTTCCGCATAGGTGTTGAACACCGGCATGTAGTAACCGCCGTCATACTTGATGAGGAGCGGTTTGTCGTTGGCGATGAACTCAGCGAAGAGGGAAATGAAGAACAGGACCAGGAAGATCCACAACGACCAGTAGCCCCGCTTGTTGGCTTTGAAATTGTTCCAGCGGCGCTGGTTGATGGGCGAAAGCCAACCGCCCGCATCATGCTGGGCGTGGAGCGGTGCAGCGTCGCCCGCGGTGAGCCCGCCGGTCGGGGCAATCGTCTCGTCGGTCTTTTTGTCCATGACGGCCTACACCTCCCGGGTTTCGAAATCGATCCGAGGATCGATCCAGGTGTAGGTGAGGTCGGAAATGAGGCCGACAATCAGGCCCATGATCGAGAAGATGTAGAGCGTGGCGAAGACCACCGGGTAGTCTCGGTTCACAATGGATTCAAAGCCGAGCAGTCCCAGCCCATCCAGCGAGAAGATGGTTTCGATCAGGAACGAGCCGGCAAAGAACGCACCGATGAAGGCGCCGGGGAAGCCGGCAATGATGATCAGCATGGCATTGCGGAACACGTGACCATAGAGCACGCCGCGCTCAGACAAGCCCTTGGAGCGAGCGGTCACCACATATTGCTTGCGGATTTCATCCAGGAACGAGTTCTTTGTGAGCAGGGTGGAGGTGGCAAAAGCGCCAATCGCCATCGAAACGATCGGCAGCACCAAATGCCAGAAATAGTCCCCAATTCTCTGCGGCCAGGACATCTGCTCCCAGCCGTCGGAGGTGAGCCCTCGCAGTGGGAAAATGTCCCAGAAAGAGCCCCCGGCAAACAGCACGATGAGCAGAACCGCAAACAGGAAGCCAGGAATGGCATAGCCAATGACGATGACCCCGGACGTCCACACATCGAACCTGGTGCCGTCCTTCACCGCTTTGCGGATGCCGAGTGGAATGGAGACCCCGTAGGACAAAAGCGTCATCCAAAGTCCCAGGGATATGGAAACCGGCATCTTCTCAATAATGAGATCAATGACCGATATGTCTCGGAAATAGCTCTCCCCAAAATTGAAGGTGAGATAGTTCTTGAGCATCAACAAGAAGCGCTCATGGGCTGGCTTGTCGAAGCCAAATTGCTGTTCCAGCCGTTTGATGAACTCCGGGTCAAGCCCTTGGGCACCGCGATATTTGGATGAGCCGCCCTGATCGCCGGCCGATTGGCCCTGGGCCTGGCCGGTGCCGCCCAAATCCCCTCCCGCCGTACCGCCTACCCGGGCGGTGGCGCCCACATCGGTTCCGGTAAGCTGGGCAATCACCCGCTCCACCGGACCGCCGGGGGCAAATTGGATGATGACGAAGCTGACCAGCATGATCCCGAGCAATGTGGGGATCATCAACAACAAACGTCTCAGAACATAGGCGCCCATTTAAGATCAGTTCCTGGCGGCTTTCAGCTTGGCCGCTTTGGCCTCATCGTACCACCAAGTGGTGATAATGCCCCGGCTAAAACGAGGCTTTTTCTCAGGCCTGGAAAACTTGTCCCAATAGGCAATGGTGTGGGACGCCTTGTACCAGTGGGGCACCCAGAAGTGTTTCGTCCGCAATACCCGGTCCAGGGCTCTTGCGGCGGTGTTGAGCTCGTCGCGGGAATTGGCTTTGATCACCTTGTCCACCAGAGCGTCAATGGCCGGGTTGGCGATGCCTGAAAGATTCAAGCTGCCGTTGATTGTCGCGGAAGCTGAGCCGAAATAGTTTTCCAGTTCGACCCCCGGGGTCTGGCGCACCACGAAACGGCTGGTGGTGATATCGAAGTCGAACGCTTTACGCCGGCTTTCATATTGAGCCGGGTCCACCAGACGCATTTTGCCATCAATGCCGAGGATGCGCAGGTTCTTGATATAGGGGCCGACGATACGTTCGAAGGTGGGCGAAAAGGCGAGGAACTCGATCTGCAGCACCTCACCGTTGGCGTTGACCCGCTTGCCGTCCTTCACCTCCCAGCCGGCCTCTTTCAGCAGCCTTGAGGCTTTGCGCAGCAGCCTGCGATCCTGGCCTGATCCATTGGAGACCGGCGGGACGAACGGTTCCTTGAAGACCTCCGGGTGCAGTTGATCGCGCAGGGGCTCCAGCAGCTTCAGCTCTTCGGCAGAGGGAGCGCCGTTGGCTTTCATGGCGGAGTTTTCGAAAAAGGAATGGGTGCGCTTATAGAGCTCGTAGAACTGGTTGCGGTTGGTCCACTCAAAATCAAAGGCCAGTCCAATGGCTTCACGCACCCGCGGATCGGCAAATTTCGCCCTGCGCATATTGATGAAATAGCCTTGTGCACCCGAGGGGCGCTCATCGGGCAGGGTTTCGGTCTTCAGCCAGCCCTTCTTCACCGGCGGAATGTCATACTGAGTGGCCCAGACCTTGGACGTGAATTCCTCGCGCAGATCAAAGGCGCCGGCCTTCAGGGCTTCAAACTGCGCCGTACGATCGCGGAAATACTCGTATCTCAGCTCGTCGAAATTGTGCTGGCCTTTGTTGACCGGCAGTTCCTTGGCCCAGTAATCGTCCCGGCGGGTAAAGGTCACGTAGCGCCCCTGTTTGAAGTCGGTGATCTTGTAGGGGCCGGATCCCAAAGGGGGCTCAAGCGTGGTCTTGGCGAAATCGTTTTCGGTGTAATAGGCCTTGGAGAAGACAGGGATGCTTGTGGCGGCCACCAACGGGAGGTCCCTTGCCGCCTCGGAAAAGATGAAGCGCACCTCATGGGTCCCCAGAACTTCAGCCTTAGTGATCTTGGTGAGCTGCAGCGCAATGCGCGGATCACCTTTTTCCTTCAGCAGGGTCAGCGAGTTTGCCACATCCTCAGCCGTGACCGGCGTGCCGTCGGCAAAGCGGGCTTGCTTGCGCAGAGCAAAGGTGACTGAGAGGCCATCGTCGGCCACATCAGCGGTTTCCGCGACAAGGCCATAGACCGCATCGGGCTCGTCCCAGGCGCGCACCATCAATGTGTCAAACAGGAACGGCAGGCCTTGAGCCGCATCGCCTTTCAGAATGTAGAAGTTGAAGCTGTTGAAGGTGATCCGCGCTGAGGTGCCGATCAAGGCAAGGCGACCGCCTTTGGGCGCGTCCGGGTTCACATAGTCGAAATGGGTGAACCCGGCAGGATATTTCAGGTCCCCGAACGCCGACAAACCATGGCGAGGCTCAGCCTGTGCGGTTGGGACTGCGAGGAGAGCAAGCGCGGTGAGCGCGCCTATCAGGGACCGCTTGATCATTGCTTGATCTTTGCCGCCTTGGCTTCGTCATACCACCAGACGGTTGGGAACCCGATGGCATATTCCGGCAGCGGGTCGGGGTGGGCGTACTTGTCCCAGCGTGCAACGCGCGACGCACGCAAGGTCCAGCCGGGGATCAGATAGCGGTTCCACAAAAGAACCCGGTCGTATGCCTTGCTGATGGCCACCAGTTCCTCGCGGTCCTTGGCCTTGAGGATAAGCTGAATGAGCTCGTCGATGGCAGGGTTTTTGATGCCGCCATAGTTGCGTGAGGTGGGTTTGTCGGCCGCATCGGAACCGAAATAGTCGAGCTGTTCGTTGCCCAGCGACATCGACTGGCCCCAGCCGGCATACATCAGATCAAACTCGCGGTTGCGCACCCGCTCGATGAACTGGGAGCTGTCCACCACACGCAGCTTCAGCGTGATGCCAACGCGCTTCAAGCTGTTGAGGTAACGCAACGCAATACCCTCAAACGTGGGGCCGTTCAGCAAGAGCTCGATGGTCAACGGCTTGCCGGTTTTCGGATCAATCGCGAGGCCGTCTTTGATTTCGTAACCGGCCTGCTTGAGCAAGCGCAGTGCCGCCCGGCGGTTCTTGCGCTCATCGGTGCGGTTGGCGCCGGTGGGGTTCTTGAATTCTGACGTGAACACCTCTTCGGGGATCGGGTTCTTCAGACCTTTCAGGATTTCCAACTCACGGCCTTCAGGCAAGCCCTGAGACGCCAGGCTGCTGCCATAGAAGTAGCTGTTGATACGCTCATATTGGCCGTAGAAAATCGAGCGGTTCATTTCCTCAAAATTGAACGCAAGGTCCAAGGTCTGCCGCAAGCGCACATCCTGGAACTTCTCCCTGCGCATGTTGGGAATGAAACCCACCATGACCCCGCTGGTGCGGAATGAGTTCTCATAGGTGTTGAGCACCACCTGCTTGTTTTTCACTGCCGGGAACTCATACTGAGTGGCCCAAACTCTCGCTGTGTTCTCTGAGCGCCAATCAAGAGCGCCCGATTTGAACGCTTCAAACTGAGCCGTGTTGTCGCGGAAATATTCGTACCGGATCTCCGCAATGTTGTTCTTGCCCACGTTCACGTTGAGGTCGCGGCCCCAATAGTCGCTCACCAGCTCAAGAGCGATGGAACGGCCGGGGTCTACCCGGGAGACTCGGTAGGGCCCGGAGCCGAGCGGGGGCTCCAGCGTTGAGGCGCGGATATCGCGCTTCTTGCCAGTGGCGTCCGTGCCTTCCCACCAGTGCTTCGGCAACACCAGCAGTTGGCCGACGATCTGGGGCAATTCCCGGTTGCCGGTTTGGTCAAAAGTGAAGGTCACTTCGTGATCGCCGGTCTTTTCGGCGGTTTTCACGTGTTTGTAGTAGAAGGCGCGCTGCACATCGATTTCTTTGATGGTGTTGAATGACCAGATGACATCTTCAGCGGTGACCGGCTTGCCGTCGTGCCACCGGGCTTCTTTGCGCAACCGGTACGTCACTGAGGAATAGTCCTCCGGGTAAGACAGCGCTTCGGCCAACAGGCCATATTCGGTGCTCACCTCGTCGAATGACGGCGTCATGAGGGTTTCATAGGTGAAGCGCAGGCCGGTGGCCCGATTGCCTTTCGGCAAAATAGGATTCAGCGTATCAAAAGTGCCGGTAGCACCGAACCGCACAGAACCGCCCTTTGGAGCGTTCGGATTGACGTAGTCAAAATGCTTGAAGCCCTCCGGATACTTCACCCCATCGATGAGGGACGCCCCGTGGCGCCACACCTTGTCGTTGGCTTGGACCCAACTTGTCAGCGCACCTGTAAGTAACAGGGCGGCAAGGGCCAGTGTTGAGGCAGCGGTGCGGGGGTTGTAACGTCCCATGGGGCGGATATCCTTCACTTACGCTTCGTCTTCGATACGCTTAATGCCATAAATGAAAACACCGGCGGAAGGTCCACCGGTGTTAAATCTTTGTCATGTTGGCTTGATCAGCCAGCCCATGGGACCTGCATCATTCGGTTGGAAAGTCAGGGGCGTCGGGCGAAATCGACTTCAAATAGGCCAGCATATCGGCCCGGTCGGTTTCTTTCTTCAATCCTGCAAAAGCCATCTTCGTTCCCGGAATGTAGTCTTTCGGCTTGGTCAGGAACTTGTTCAGCGATTCATACGTCCAGGGCCCTATGGCTTCGTTTGCGTCTCTCAGGGCTTTCGAGTAGGCAAATCCCTCAACCGCGGCTTTGGCCGCACCTACAATGCCATAAAGGTTGGGGCCAACACCGCCCGAGGCGCCCTGGTCCACTTTGTGGCAGGCTGAGCACTTTCTGAAACCTTTCTGGCCCTTTTCCACGCTCGCCGCGGCCAGCAGCTGCGACAGAGGCGTCGCCTCAACAACCTCCTGTGGTGCCGCACTTGTGCCTTCTTCTGCAACTTCAACTGCATAACCTGGCGTTTCCGGCGCGGCCACGTGAAACACTGTCTCGCCCAGGGCCCTGAGGCCCAAAACAACGAGCAAACTGAACAGAATTGCCCCAGCAATCTTGTTGATCTCAAAGCTGTCCATCATTGCGCTGTTTACCCTCTGGAAGCCGCAAGGCCCAGACCTCCCCATTTCAACGGACGGCCCCCGCGGGAAATTTGGGCGAAAACTAGTTCTTTCATGGCCGCCTTGCAACATTTATAAGCGGCGCGAACGCAGTTTACCTGCGTCTTTTTGACTAGCCAAGCGATGGCCTTCCGGACAGAAATTTCAAATGAACGTGTTTGATGAGACAGTTGTGCTGATCCCTTCGCGCATGGCCTCCACCCGCCTGCCGGACAAGCCGCTGGCCGATATTGGCGGAACAGCGATGATTGTGCACGTGGTGCGCCGCGGGGAAGCCGCCGAGGTGGGCCCTGTGGTGGTGGCAGCCTGTGATCCAGAAGTGGTTGAAGCTGTTGAACTGGCCAATGGTGAGGTGGTGATGACCGATCCAGGATTGCCGTCCGGGTCGGACCGGATCGCTGCCGCGCTCAACATCTTGGACCCGCGCGGGGTGTACCGCTATGTGGTCAATCTGCAAGGAGACCTGCCCACCATCGATCCGGACGCCATCCGTGCCTGTCTGGATGCGCTGCTGAAGACCGATGCGGAGATTTCCACCCTTGCGGCCGGCATTGACGATGCGGAGGAACTGGCCAACCCAAACGTTGTTAAGGCGCTGGCGCGGTTTGACGGCGATGCGCACGTGAGCCTGGCAGAGGATTTCGCGCGCACCTTGCCTGAGGACTGGGACGGCCCGCACCTGCATCACATCGGCATCTACGCCTACCGCCGCGAGGCTTTGGAGCGGTTTGTCTCATTGCCTGTGTCCGGGCGTGAAAGTGCTGAGAAGCTGGAACAGCTCAGAGCCTTGGACAACGGGATGAAAATCGCCGTTGCGCTGGTGGATACGGTGCCTTTCGGCGTGGACACGCCAGCCGACCTTGACCGCGCCCGCGCGCTTCTGGCACCTAGTGCCGCCGCACCCCAATGAGGCGTCCGCCTCGCTTGACGAAGGAAAGATATTGCTGTGAACGCTGCACCGGCCAAGAAAATCGTATTTCAGGGCGAATTGGGCGCCAACTCCCATATTGCCTGCACCGAATGCTATCCTGATTGGGAGCATGTGGCCTGCCGCACGTTTGAGGATGCTTTTGCCACCCTGAAAGCGGGTGATGCGGACTTGGCGATGATCCCTATTGAGAATTCCGTGGCCGGGCGCGTGGCCGATATCCACCATCTGCTGCCGGGCTCCAATACATACATCATCGCGGAGCATTTTCAGCGTATCCATCACCAGCTTTTGGGCTGTGAGGAGGCGAGCCTTGGGACCATTAAGACAGTGCACAGCCATGTTCACGCCCTTGGTCAGTGCCGGGACATTATCCGCGAGCTGGGACTGGAAGCGGTTGTGGCGGTAGACACGGCCGGCGCGGCGAAGGAGCTCGCCGAGAATCCGGATCCGACCCAGGCTGTGATCGCAACCGGACTTGCCGCGGAGATTTACGGGCTCAAAACCCTGCGCGCAGATATTGAGGATGAGGAGCACAACACCACCCGGTTCGTGACCTTATCCACCGCGCCGGATGATGCTGAGCCGGAAGATGCGCCGGTGATGACCACGTTCATCTTCCGGGTGCGCAACGTGCCGGCTGCGCTCTACAAGGCGATGGGCGGGTTTGCCACCAACGGGGTCAACATGACCAAGCTGGAATCCTATCAGCTTGAGGGGGAGTTCTTCGCCACCCAGTTTTATGCCGATATTGAGGGCCATCCGGATGATCGCGGCGTGAAGTTTGCGCTTGAGGAGCTGTCGTTCTTCTCTGCGGAGTTGAAGATTTTGGGGGTGTACAAATCTCACCCCTATCGGATCGAGCACTCTGCGACGCGAAACGGCGGGGCGTGACGCCCGCGCCCTTGCGCAAGCGAGGGCCCATAGCTCCAATCGATCCCTTGGCAAACAAGGTCCTCGCTTGCGCAAGGACGCGGCAACATGACCACCCTCACGTCTCCTGCAGGTAAGCCAGCAGCAGATGATGGGCGATGGCGAACGGGTTGGGAGCCTTCAGTCCGTCCGGATGCGTGCCATCCAGCAGGCTTTGAGCCTCCTGGCGGGTGAACCAGCGGGCATCTTCCAGCTCATGGGGATCGATATTGATTTCATCGTCGAGCGCTTCGCCCAAAAGACCCATCATCAGCGAGGACACGAAAGGCCAGGGCTGGCTCAATACGTATGTTACCTTGCCCACATGGATGCCGGCTTCCTCCAGCACTTCGCGCCGGGCTGCATCCTCTACGGTTTCTCCCGGCTCCATGAAGCCGGCGAGGGCGGAGTACATGCCCTCTACAAAGTTCTTGCTGCGCCCCATGAGGCAGCGATCGCCTTGATAAACAATAATAATCACCACAGGGTCCGTCCGCGGGAAGTGCTCGCGTCCGCAGCTTTCGCATTTACGTCGGTCGCCGCCTTCGACCATGTGGGTTTTCCCGCCGCAATAGGCGCAGAATTGGTGGGTGGCGTGCCAGTTCAGCATGGAGCGGGCGTAGGCCAGCATGCCGAACTCCTCCACGCTCAAAAGGTCCTGGGAGGCCAGGCTGCGCAAATCAATGGCCTTCACCGATGACGGCACATCGGCCGTGGGCCGGCCCTCCTCGTCATGCTCCACGAACTGGGCAAACAGCGGAGCGCCAGAAGGTTCGAGCCCCAAGAGCATGCGTTTCACCGGCTCTTTACGCTCAACGGCGCCGTTCTGCGTCCGCCAGGCCTGGGGCGGGCTCGCCTCCACATCGATGAGAGCGCGGTCGTTGGCAAAGCAGATAGTGCGCGCCGCGTCCGAGGCGGCCAGGCCCTCAATGTACCCGGGCTCGGCGCGCAGAGGGGCAACGCGGTCGATCACCCCGCCATTGAACGTGATGACCTTCTGGCCAAATTTGCTGGTGCTCATGCGGTAAGACTTGAGTTTCGATCCGAAGAGGCGTCACCGTGGCACGAGGCCGGTTTGTTCGCAATGGTAACTTCTCTTGCGCGAAACACTTGCTCTTTTGCGCGCCATATCTGATATAGTGCTGTTGGGAGGTTGGCGGCAGGCGTGTCTCTCGCCAATCGGGTCAGATCCGGAAGGAAGCAGCCCTAACGAG
Organism: Pseudomonadota bacterium; assembly: GCA_039180225.1. Taxonomy (GTDB): domain Bacteria; phylum Pseudomonadota; class Alphaproteobacteria; order Rhizobiales; family CAJQND01; genus JAAEUE01. The sequence continues at coordinate 7,832 of JBCDDQ010000048.1, read as the reverse complement.
CTCGGCGCGGGTTGCCTGTCCAATCTCCCACCTCACACGAACTCTGCCGGGGCCACCAAGAAGCAGGCAGAGCAAACAGCGGCATCGGCCAAAGGCCAGGGCCGGCAGAGACTTCAGGGCTTAGGCGATTGTCCTCCGACAGCAGCGATAACTCCCAGCAAGCCGAGGCGCCGGGCGCCTACAGGGTGCTGGCCCGAAAGTACCGCCCCCAGACCTTTGAAGACCTGATCGGCCAGGACCCGGTGGTTCAGACCCTCTCCAATGCGTTCAAGACCGACCGCATTGCCCAAGCCTACATGCTCACCGGGGTGCGCGGCATCGGCAAGACCACCACTGCGCGGCTGATTGCCCGGGCGCTCAACTATGCCCGCGAGGGGGCCGAGGATGCGGGCCCCAGTATCGACATGCCCGAGCTTGGGCTGCACTGCCAGGCCATCCTGGAATCCCACCATGTGGATGTGATTGAGATGGACGCGGCCTCGCGCACCGGCATTGAGGATGTGCGCGAGATCATTGAGAGTGTGCGCTACAAACCGGTGTCCGCGCGCTACAAGATCTACATTATCGACGAAGTGCACATGCTCTCTCGCCAGGCCTTCAACGCCTTGTTGAAGACCCTGGAAGAGCCGCCGGAGCATGTGAAATTTATTTTTGCAACTACGGAAATTCGAAAAGTTCCGGTTACCGTTCTGTCGCGCTGTCAGCGCTTTGATCTGCGCCGGCTGGATGCGGATCTGCTGGTGTCGCATTTCGGTAAGATTGCCGAAAAAGAGAACGCCAAGGCAGAGGATGAGGCCCTGGCGCTGATTGCCCGGGCGTCTGAAGGCTCCGTCCGCGACGGGCTCTCGCTCCTGGATCAGGCCATCGCCTTTGGCGGTGATGAGGTGAAAGCAGATCAACTGCGAGAGATGCTGGGTCTGGTGGACCGGGCGCGGATTATTGATCTGTTCGAATGCCTCATGAAGGGCGATGCCGCCGCTGCGCTGGCGGAAATGAAGGAGCAGAACGATCTTGGGGCTGATCCTGCCACGGTTTTGAGCGATCTGGCCGAACTGGTGCACTGGATCACCCGGCTGAAGATCGTACCGGACGCGTTGGGCGATGCGGCCCATTCGCAGGCTGAGCGCGATAAGGGCAAAGCGTTTGCCGAGAGCCTCTCCATGCCCATTCTCACCCGGGCCTGGCAGATGCTGCTGAAGGGCATCCCAGAAGTGAATGTGGCCGCCAATCCCATTGCGGCGGCCGAGATGGTGCTGATCCGCATGGCCTATGTGGCCGATGTGCCGACGCCTGAAGCGGCTGTCAAAAACGCCATGGCCCAGCCCGGTGCGCCCGCGGGTGCAGCACCCGCTCCGCAGCAGGCACCGCCGCCACCGGAGCCGATGACGCAAGCGCGCGCCACGCAGCAGCTGGCTCCTGTGCCCGATCAGGACCCTGGGCCTGAGGGCCCGGAGCCCGCATCAGCGGCGCTCTCCAGTTTTGCCGACGTGGTGGCCCTGGTGGGCGAGCGGCGCGACGTTAAGCTTAAAGGTGAGCTTGAAAGCTATGTGCGCCCCGTGCGGTTTGCGCCTGGGCGCTTGGAGATTGCCCTTGAACCTGAGGCACCGCGCACGTTGCCCAATGCGCTGATGCGCCGGCTGGAACAATGGACGGGCGCGCGCTGGGTGGTGTCGGTGAGCGATGAGGCAGGCGACGCCCCGATTGCCCGTCAGCGGGAGGCGCGTGAGCAGAGCCTGTTGCGTGAGGCCCAGGACACTCCATCTGTTCAGGCGGTTCTGGAAACCTTCCCGGGGGCGAAGATTGTAAATGTGCGCGATCTTTCCGATATGCCTATGGACGCGGAAGATCTCGATGATCCAGATTCGGAACTTTAAGGAGCTCAGATGAAAGGCCTTGGCGATATTGGCAAGCTGATGAAGCAGGCCCAGGAAATGCAGTCCAAGATGCAGGACGCCCAGGCGGCCCTGGAGGAAACTCTGGTGGAGGGCAAGGCAGGAGGCGGTCTGGTGACCGTCACCTTGAACGGCAAAGGCGAAATGCGGGGGCTGGACATCGATCCGTCCATGTTTGCCGAAGATGACAAAGAGGTCCTGGAAGACCTGATCATCGCCGCTCACACCGAGGCGCGCAAAGCCATGGACGCGGCTGTGGCTGAGAAGATGAAAGAAGCCACGGCCGGCTTGCCCATTCCGCCGGGCATGAACCTGGGCTTCTAGCCGGCGGACCATTCCTTTGTCCAAGCAGATCACCGGCAGCGAGATTGAGCGTTTGATACAGCTTCTGGCGAAAATGCCGGGGCTCGGCCCCCGCTCTGCCCGGCGGGCGGCCTTGCATCTGATCAAGAATAAGGACCGGTTGATGGAGCCCTTGAGCGCTGCCCTGCAGGATGCCGGCGCGAAGGTGGTTGAGTGTTCCATTTGCGGCAATATTGATACGGTGGACCCCTGCACCATCTGCAGTGATGCGCGCCGCGACCCTTCCATCATCTGTGTGGTGGAGGAGGTGGGCGATGTGTGGGCGCTGGAACGGGCGGCAGCGGTCAAGGGCCGTTATCACGTTCTGGGCGGCACGCTGTCGGCGTTGGACGGGATCGGGCCTGAAGAGCTCAATATTGGCTCGCTTCTGGCGCGCGCCGCCGTGCCGGAGGTCAAAGAGATCATCATCGCCGTGAACGCCACGGTGGAGGGACAGACCACGGCCCATTACCTCACTGATCAGCTCCAGGACTGCCAGGTTTCCGTTTCGCGGCTGGCACACGGGGTGCCCGTGGGCGGGGAGCTGGATTATCTGGATGAAGGCACGCTGGCAGCGGCCATGCAGGCGCGGCGGCCGTTTTGACCTCAGCTTCCCTGAGCCCTTGCGAACGCGAGGGCCCATAGCTCAGATCTTTCCCTTGGCTGAGAAGGTCCTCGCGTTCGCAAGGACGCGGGGGCGTTAATCCCCCGCGGCTTCCCGTGCCTTCCTCTCTTCTTCAAGCGCTGCAAAGTGCCCTTTGCTCTGGAGCCAGGCGAGCAGCATGAAGCCCGGAGCGGCGGCGATTGCGGTGATGATGAAGAAGATGATCCAGCCCGTGGCATCTGCAACATAGCCGGACACAGAAGAAATATAGGTGCGCCCCACCGCGGCAAGAGAGGTGAGCAGGGCAAACTGAGTGGCCGTGTGGGCCGCGTTCTGGGTGAGGCTGGACAGATAGGCCACAAAGACCACCGTGCCGATGCCACCGGTGAAGTTCTCCACCATGATGGTAAAGCCCAGGGCTGCTGAGTTGACCCCCACCCAGGCCAGCCAGGCAAAGACCAAATTGGACGCCATCTGCAGGATACCCGCCACCCAGAGGGCCTGAACCAGCGGCATGGCCTTGGCCAAAAGCCCACCTGCAAAGCCGCCCAGCAGGGCAGCCGCAAATCCGACGCCTTTGACCATGGTGATGTAGTCAGCCCGGTCAAAACCGATCTTGACCACGAACGGGCCTGTCATTACGCCTGCGAAACTATCGCAGAATTTAAAGAATAAAACGAAGGCTAATATCATGACCGCATAAGGCTTTGTGAGAAAGTCGGCAAACGCATCAAACGCGGTTTGCCAAAGCCGGGTCAGTTGGTCTTTGCCTTCTTCTTCCTCGGCGGTCAGCTTTTCCTCATACGCTGCGGACGATGCCGGCTCTTTGGATAAGAGCACGGCGGCCAGGCCCACCAGAATGAGGGCGCCCATGATGGTGTAGGCATAGTTCCAGATGAGCGAGGTATCCACACCGGAACGCTGGAAATATTCAACAAGTATCAAAGTACCGGCGCTGGAGGCCAGATAGCCCACCCGATAACCGGCCACATAATTGGCCATGCCGGCCGCCTGCTGATCCTGATCCAGGCTTTCCACCCGGAAGGCATCGATCACAATGTCCTGGGTGGCCGAGGACAGCGCCACCAGGAAGGCACCCAGAGCCACCCACCACGGCACCTGGAGGGGGTCCAAGCTGCCCAGGAAGATGATCGCCACGATCAACAGCAATTGCGAGAAGACCAGCCAGCCGCGCCGCCGTCCCAACAGGCGCGACAGGATGGGCACCTTCCAGGCATCCACCACCGGCGCCCAGAAGAACTTCACCGTATAGGGCGTACCCACCAGGGAGAACAGGCCGATCAGTCCCAGATCCACGTCCAGCTCGGCCATCCAGTAAAGCAGGGTGGCGCCGGAGAGGGCCAGCGGCAGTCCGGCGGAGAAGCCGAGAAACAAGATCAGAAGGACCCGGGGCTCCAGGTAGACCCTCAAGATCTCAAGGATCTTGCTCGTTCTGCTTACCGTTTGATCCGCGACGCTCATGGAGGAGATGACCTGCGCCCTTAAGTGATTCGCCCACGTCCCCCTGGCCTACCAGTGCAGAAAGGGCCCGTCCACCCGGCTGCCCGTTTCGGCCCGGTCCTTGCGACACAAGGGCAAAAGCGCGCCCACGTGTCTCAAAGCGGAACAGTCATCGGCACACGGCGGGCCAAACGGAACATCAGGAGGCCAAAGATGATGTTTTTCCAGTCCCTTTCTGAGAAGCTCGCCGCATTCAAACGCGATAAGCGCGGAAACGTTGCGATCATCTTCGGGCTCGCTGCCTTGCCCATGCTGCTCGGCGCAGGCATGGCCATTGATTATGGCCGGGGTGTGACCGCGAAAAACGTCATGCAAGCTGCTTCCGACGCCGCGGCCCTTGCCGCTGCCGCCATGACCGATGCCACAGACGCTGAACGCATAGCTATGGCCAAGGAGGTGTTTGCCGCCAACTTCGCCACCTTTAAGGGGGTAACACCCAGTCCGCTTGAGGTGACCGTCATGAACGGCGGCGTTCAGGTTAAGCAAAATGCCACGGTTGATACGGTTCTGATGAAGCTGGCCGGCATCGACAGCATGCCGCTGAGCACCACGGCTGAGGTAAACCTGCCCACCGTCAAACAAGCGGAAATCGCTCTGGTGCTGGATTATTCCGGCTCCATGGACAACCTTCTGAATGGTGAAAAGAAGTACATCACCATGGCCAACGCGGCCAAACAGCTGGTGAGCGATGTGGCCGAGAGCGCGGCTGATGGCAACGTTCGGGTCGGCCTGGTACCGTTTTCCCACCATGTCTACACATCGCTGCCCGGCGAATATGTGATCGGCGGAACCTTTGGAGCTGACTGGACCGGCTGCACCTATGACCGCAAGGCGCCCTACAACGTCGGCGACAGCACCCCACAGTCCGGCAACAACGACACCAAATGGGGCAACACCACCAGCCACCCCACCTTCGATGTTTATGGCTGCAACGGCTATGTGAACAACGAGCTGTATGTCCAGCCCCTGACCAGCAACACCACAGCGATCAACGATCAGTTGGAAAACATGACCCCTTACGCCTGGACCAACATTGCGTTGGGCATGTCTTTTGGCTGGCACCTGCTTTCGCCCAACGGCCCCTTCACCGAAGGCACCAACTACAATGAAGGCGACACCCTGAAAGCTATCGTTCTGTTGACCGATGGTAAGCAAACCGCGCTGTCGTGGGGTTCCAACAACAATCAGACCGTGCAGAACGGTGAGCAGAACCTGGAAACCATCTGCAGTAACATCAAGAACATCAACCCCGACCCTGACAACCCGCAGTTCATCATCATCACGGTGGCGTTCGATCTGGACGATGACGACACGGTGGACCGGCTGCGCAACTGCGCCACCGATGAGGACCACTTCTACGAAGCGGAAAGCAACAGCCAGCTGTCCTCAGCGTTTGATGCCATCACCAAGCAAATCAGCAAGAAAATCGCGCTGACCAAGTAAGCTCAAGACGCCGCCGCGTTTAGAACGTGGCGGCGCATCCGCTCGTAATGCGGCATGGCGGCATCGGCAACCTTCTGCTGGGCCGCCGTTAAATTGACCGGCTTTGGCGGCACATTCTGAAAGCCGGTGGATGCCCAAACCTGGCCGTACCACCAGTCCGCCCAAACCCCATCACTGTCACGCCGGCCTGCAGGCCAGGACAGCATGGCCTCTGAAAACGGTATCTCCCAGGCGGCACACAGGGCACTGAGGCACGCCTTTGGGTGGGCTGGCACCGCATCTGAATCCAGCACCGGCGGGGCCTTGCCCGTGACGTCGCACACCTGGTCGAAGATATCCACCAGTTGCGGAAAGCCGATATCGTCCAGGGTCACATCTGAACGCTTGGCCGCGTAGCTGGCGGTGACCCGCTCTGGATGGCGCACCAGGAACCCGTGGGTCACGTCGCCGAACCAGGTCCGCGGCACCTCATCGATCATGTGGTGGGTCATGTGCTTCTGATAGAACAGGTGTGCGCCGCCGGGCGTGGGGCCTAAGAGCCCGCCTACAACGTCTTCAGGGCGCGGCAGACCGGCGGCAATGATCTCGTCCTGCATGGGGTGCACCACCCCGGAATGGGCCAGGTATGCGGCATAAAACGGTTCATCCCAAACGGCGCAATCCGGCCTGTTTTCAAAAGCCCGCATCATGGCGGTGGAAATGTTTCGCGGGCCGGACCACATGGCCAGCCGTTTTACCGGCACGTCGTTCATGGCATACTCCCGTCCCATACAATTGGCCGGAACGTCAATTGCCGGGGCGACTTTTTGGAGGAGAAACAGATGTCTGGTGAACTTTACTGGGTGATCATGTCCGCAGGGCTGATGCTGGTGCTGTGGGTGCCATATGCGGCCAAGAACGTCACGCTGGTAGGCCTGGACAGGGGGATGCGCGAAATGCCGGATGAGACAGTGCTCCCTGCCTGGGCGCGGCGCTGCCGGCGGGCCCACATGAACCTGATTGAGAACTTTGCGCCCTTTGCCGCGCTGGTGCTGGTGTTGCATGTGGCCGGCAAGGCGGATCCGTCAACCGCAACGGCGGCAGCTGTGTTCTTCTTTGCGCGCATGCTGCACGCGATTGTCTACATTGCCGACATTCCCTATGTGCGCACGCTGGCTTTTGCCGTTGGCTGGCTGGTGTGCTTCTACCTGTTGTGGCAGGCGCTTACCGCTTAAGTGAGCATCAGGATGATGGCGGGGATAACCAACACCGACACCGCGGTGGAGAGCACCACCGTGCTGGAAACTGAGGCCACGCCCACATCATACTTTGCGGCAAACAGATAGGCGTTCATGCCCGTGGGGGTGGCAGCCATGATCACGGCCGTGCCGGCCCATACCGGCGGTAATGCGAACACGTGCGTCACCAGAAACCACACAATGGCCGGCATGAGGGCCATTTTGAGCAGGGTGAGCGCCGGAGCGGCGCGCAGCTCGCGCTTGATGCTGTAGGCGGCCAGTGACATGCCGAGCGCGAACAGAGCCGCTGGAATTGCGGCCTGGCCCAGCTGGGTGATGATGTCCGCGATGATGGGGTTGAGGCCAATATCCAGCCGGCCCCAGACCGTGCCGGCCACAATGGCCATCACCACAGGGTTTTTGGCCAGCACAATGGCCAGCTCGCGGGCCACCCGGGCAAAGGATTTGCCTTGCTCCGCACTCACCCATTCGTAGTGCACCGTGGAGGCAAGCCACAATATGGGCGCGTGAACAGCGGTGAGCAGGGCGATGGGCACCGCGGCCTCCTCGCCAAATGTGTTGAGGCACAGGGGGATGCCCAGCATGACCGTGTTGCCGAATGTGGCCCCCATGGCAAAGGCCGGTCCGGTGGAGGGCGGGCGGCCCAACATGCGGGCCAGGATGACAGCCCCGATCCAAGAGGCGATCCCGCTGACCAGGAAGGCCAGCCAATAGCCCCAGGGCGCGATATCGGGCAGTTCGGCCTCGGACGTGAGCCGGAACAAGAGCGCCGGCACAGCCACCCAAAGCGCG
>JBCDDQ010000047.1:0-20855 GCA_039180225.1 Pseudomonadota bacterium | reverse complement strand
GGCTGCACCGGCCATTGTGGTTGAATGAGAAGGGATTTACGGTTAACCAAACATTAACTTTGCGCTAGCCTTCCCCCCAAGACTGTGCAGAAACAGAGGATTATGGGTGGATGCGTATGTCTGTAACAGGGAAAGTTCCATGGCGGCGGTACTTTATTTATTGGGTCTGATTTCGATTGTGCTCGGCGCAATCGTGGCCGCAGATCCGTTTGTCGACACATATCAACTGGGGCTGAGTGTCAGCGTGGCCTACCAGGCGATTGTGGGGGGTGTACTGCTTTTTGTCATGGCCCGTCTTCTGCAGCATGCCGCTGCGACCGCACGCAATACGGAAAAATTCTACCAGCAAGTTCTACAGAACCCGGGCTCGGCGACTGCCGTCACGGCCGCCACAGCCGTTGCCGCTCAGGACGTAAAGGCCGAGCCGAAGATCGAAGCTCCGGCAAAGACCGAGCCTGCAGCGCCGGCGCCGGTTGAACCCGCCGCTCCTGCCGCAGAGGCAACCTCAGCCCCAGAGGCCGCAGAAACCCCAGCTGCCGAGGCAGCGCCGGCAGAACCTGCCGCAGTTGCTGCTGCAACCGAAACGGAATCCGCGCCGGCCGCCGCGGCTGAAACACTCGCCGCTGCTGAGACGGCTTCAGTTGAACCTGCAGCGGCTCCGGCCGCAGCACCTGCTGCTGAAGCGGAGACCACAATTGTGGAACAGTTGGAGTATCGGGGTTACATGATCGACAAGCTGTCTAACGGCAAAGTCGACGTCCACACCGCTGAAGGTCCCATGCAGTTTGAGAGCCTGGAGACCTTCCAGCGCGAACTTGAACTGTCCAACGGTTGATTTCTTGCCCTTAGCTTGCTGCCAGGCTCGGCTTGGCGGTGAGTGAGTTTTGGCCCCGCTCAGGGTTCGCCTCCACTGTCATGCCCAATGTCGCGCCGAGCTGATCGGCCCCACCCACATATTCTCCATCGATCCAGATCTGAGGAACCGTGATGGGTGTCTTGGGTCCAACAATAGGTTTCACGCGCCCGATCATCTCGTAAAGCGCCCGCGGGTCCTTGACCACGTCGTGATAAGCGTACTCCACGCCGGCCTTTTCGAAATAGCCTTTCGCCCGCACGCAATGCGGACACGTGGCCTTGCCATATAGGTGGGTGCCTTTAACACCAGTGCGCTCCACATGAGCGGCGATGACCGCCTCGGTCAGCACGCCCCGGTTCAACGCGTGCCCCTGGCTCACCAGCTTGCCCTCCACCATAACGATGGGTGCATGCCACCCACCCTTGGCCAAGGGCTTCCACCACTCGCTCAGCCAGTCGCGGATCTCCAGATTGACCGGAATGCCGGCCAGTTCAGTTTCCAGCGTGTCGGTGATCACGTCCACCGTGAGCGCGCACTCGCCACACGGAATGTTCACCTTAAAAGGGCCCCACGCTCCGGCCCAGCGAAACAGCGTCAAATTGACGGCAGAAGGTGTCATTTTGGCGTCTCCTAGGTTCAGGTTTGTGCGGAACGTAGGGGCAAGCCTCTCAAAACACCAATCATGCTGCCTGAATTGTCCGTGACCGGATGTTACCGGGCCGAATCCGGCCCACCCGGCATCAGATCGTAAGGCGCCACCCAGCGCGGAAGCGAAGACAATCGTTCAAGCCAGGCCCCGATATGCGGGTAATCCCCCCAAGACGTGCCGAACTCATCGGGCCAGAAGAGATACCCACACAAGGATAGATCAGCGATGGTCGGCCGATTTGCGGCCACAAATGCCCGCCCGTCCAAATGCGCATTCAGCACCTTGAAGGCCCCAATCATCCGCCCCATGAGGAATTCGGTGACAGCCGGGTCTGCATCCTTCATAAAATTGGTGAGGAAGCGATAAGTTGCCACAAAGCTGGTGAGCTTGTGATTATCGAACAGGATCCAGCGCAGGATTTCACGGTTCTCTTCGGCACCTTCACCTCCGAACTGACCGGTTTGTTCTGACAGATAGTTTAAAATCACGCCGGTTTGGGTCAGGTGCACATCGCCATGGTTGAGCACAGGCACCTCGCCCATCACGTTCACATTCTGCCGATATACATCGGAGCGCGTTTCACCATTGAAAAAGTCAACCCATCGGGCAGACCAGTCGCAGCCGGTCAGTTCCAGCATGATGGCAGCCTTGTAGGCATTGCCGGATTCTTTGAAACAGTAGAGTTCGTACTCAGCCATAAGCCGGTCTCCCTTTTCGGTCAGAAGGCAGGTGATGGGAGGTCAGCGGACGTTGAGCACCGATGTGCGCGCACCCCGGACCACCGCGTTGGTCACCGAACCATAGAACAATCTCTGAAGCTTCGTAAGATGATGGTTCGTCACCACGATAAGGCGCGAGCTGCTGCCGTGGCGTATGATCTGTTCAGCCGGATCGCCCACCCCAACCTTGGTGGTCTCAACCTTGATCTTCAGAGCTTTCAGCGCGGCCGCCGCATTGGCCACACGTTCTTCGGCGAGAGCCTTCTCCTCTTTCGTGCGGGCAACGGAGAAGATCGTGATCGGTTCCTTTGCAAAGTGGGCCAAGACGCCCGCCTGCTTCACTGAGTCGGTGGCCATGGCGGTGCCGTCCGTGCAGATGAAAAAGCCCTTCTTGCGATCCCCTGGCCGGGCGATCATCACAGAGCATGGAGCCAAGGTCATAATCTTCTGATCCACCCCGGCATCGAACACCGAGCGCAGCTCACCGCGCCATCTGGAGGGCTCCCCGAGGATGATCAGATTGTAGGGTCCGAGCTCATACTGATCGAGAATGCCGGCTGCCACATCCGGCGCCGTCTTCAACTTCAGCACCACGCTGCGCCCATCGGCATGGCGATACTCCACCTTGTTATCGCCCACCGGGTCGTTCCAGGTGTCCGTATGGGAAGCTTCGGTCTCCCACTTCTCCGGGCTGAAGCCCATTTCGGTTAAAAACTGCACCGCATAATTGAGGTACTTGATGCCGGGCAGATCAAGCCCCCACTCCAGCATGTTCTCGCGCGCCACCCGCACCTGCAAACCACCTGAGCGCAAACCCTGGTCAATCGCCCGCACATACAGGATGATGATGTCCACCTCTTTGCGGCTGCCAAAACGCGCTGCCATGCGCACCGCTTCATAGGAGGCGTCTGAGCCATCCACGCAGGCAAGGATGCGGAACCGGTTGCGCCGTTTGTCGCGAAGCTCTTCCGCCTCGCGCCGGGCATCCGCAATGGTCCTGCCATTTCCTCGCCGTGTTCGTCCGCGTGCCATTAGGATCCAGCTCGGCCCCTATTCCAGCAACGGCCAGTAGAAGTCGGCCGCAACCAGCAGGATGATCGTGGAGACCACAGCCATGCGCCAGCCAACCTTCAGAAAGTCTGTCGTCTTCAGGTAGCCGGAGGCATATACGATTGTGCAGGCCGGCGTGCCCACCACGGTGAGATAGGCAAAGGCTGAGGAGACCGCCGTGATGAAGCCCAGAATGATCGGGCTCTCGCCGGACACGCTCGCCATCTTCAAGACAATCGGTCCAAGCACTGCGACCGCCGCACCGTTGGACATGGTGTTGGTGACCCCGGTGGTGAGCACCGAAACGGCCGCCCACAGGCCAAGGCCCTCGTTCGCCCCTAAGGGCTCCATGAACGACAGGAACGTCACCGCAACCCATTCCGCGGCCCCGGTTACCTTCATCTCCACGCCCAGGGAAATGGCAGCCGCATAGAGCAGCACCACGCCCCAGTTCACGCCGGCGTTCAAGTCTTCCCAGCGCACAAGTCCAGCCACCAGGAATGCAGCAGCGCCCGTAAGTGCGATCGTACCCATGCCCAGGTCCTGAGACAGGAAGATCCAGCCCATCAACACCATGAAAAAGATAAAAATGGCCACCCAGTCGCTCGGGTGCAGCGGCCCCTGACCTTCCACCTGCACCCGCAGCTTCGCCACCGCCCGGCCCAGGGTCCGATACTCCGGCTTAAAGGTGAAGAACAAGATCGCCGTCACCACCGGAAGCTGCAACAAGAACATCGGGTAGGCGTAGACCATCCAACGCACGTAATCGACGATGAACTTCTGGGTCTCCGGATTGGTGGGATCGTAGAAGAACTCTTTCCAGTAGCCGATCATAATGGCGTTCCGGGCGCCGCCGGAAGGCGTGCCGATGCCGGCTACCGAGCAGCCATAGGATATTGAGAACAACAATACCGCAGCAAGTCCGGCCACCTTTTTCGGATTGGTTGAGGTGAGTGTGATCAAGGTGATGCCCACCGGCAGCATCATGGCCGCCACGGTATGCTCGCCCACGAACGAGGCCAGAATGCCGGACACCACTGAGATGCCAAAGCAGATGTTGATGGTCTTTGTGCCGGTCATACGCACGATGAACCAGGCAATGCGCTTGTCGAGCTGCTGCTTCACCACAGCCACGGCCAACATGAGCGAGCCCATGATGAAGAGCACCGAATCCGTCATCAACGTCTTGGCCACTTTCGTGGAATCCAAGCCGAGAAGAACCACCTGCCCCACAATGATCAGCAACGCCACGGTGGGCAAAGGCACCGGCTCTGTGATGAACAAGATGGTGGCCACCACCGACATCACCAGCACAATATGCGCCTCGCGCGACATGCCCTCAGCTTCCGGCAAGGCCATGAGCGCCGCCCCGATGATCAGGGCAAGAAAAAACCAGCGCTTCTCCCAAAAATAATACAGGTTCACCTGCTGGCGCAGGACGGCAAACCGCTGGTATCCCTGACGGCGAACCTTCGAGGACCAGTCGTGCGATATGTCTCGAGCCCTGAGACTGTCAGTGACCAGGCTGACTGTGCTCACTACTTTCAGCTCCCCAGCTTGCGCGCATGACAGTCCCTCATGATCATGATAGACGTCACACGCAAAGTGCCCTCCCCCGGCGGAGAGCGCGAAGCCATCAACCGACGGCGTTACGTCTCCGCAACCAAATTTGAGGTCACCCCATGTCTCAGCTCGACACCGTTTTGTCCCGCATCGACCAGAACATGGAGCAAAGCATCGAACGGTGGTTCGAACTGCTCAAAATTCCCAGCATCTCGACAGATTCAGCCTATAAGGACCACTGTCTCAAAGCTGCTGACCTTTTGAAGAACACGCTCCATGAGATTGGCTTTGAAGCGGCGGTGCGCCCCACGCCCGGCTTGCCCATGGTTGTAGGCCATCATGTGCCGGATCAACTGCCAGCTGATGCACCTCATGTGCTCTTCTATGGTCATTACGACGTCCAGCCCGCAGACCCATTGGAGAAATGGAACACGCCACCGTTCGAGCCGGCACGCGTTACGGGAGAGGACGGCATAGAAAAGGTATACGCCCGCGGAGCCGCTGACGACAAGGGCCAATTGATGACGTTTGTCGAAGCCAGCCGCGCCTGGATCGAAACGGCCGGTCATTTGCCGGTCAAAGTCACTGTACTGTTTGAAGGTGAAGAGGAATCCGGATCCCCCTCGCTCGACGCCTTTTTGGAGGAGAACAGCGCGGAATTAAGCCGCGATGTGGCGCTGATCTGCGACACCAATATGTGGGACAAAGACACTCCCGCCATCACCACCCGCCTGCGCGGGATCATGCATGATGAAATTACGGTGATCGGCCCGTCGCGCGATCTTCATTCGGGCCTTTACGGGGGTGTGGCCCGCAATCCGATTCGAGTTCTCGCGCGCATTGTCGCTTCGCTGCATGATGATGACGGCACCATCATGGTGCCCGGTTTCTATGACGGGGTGGCTGATGTTACCGAGGAGACGCGTGCTCAGTGGGAGGACCTGAAGTTTCCCATGGAAGAATTCTTGGGCGAGGTCGGCCTCAGTGTGCCGGCGGGCGAGGCGGCCTACCCGGCATTGGAGCAGCTTTGGGCGCGGCCCACGTGCGATGCCAACGGCATCATTGCCGGCTATACCGATGAGGGTACCAAGACGGTCATCCCGTCGCGCGCCACGGTGAAGCTGTCCTTCCGCCTGGTGCCAGGGCAGGACCCCTTGGCCATCCGTGAAAACTTGCGCGCGTTCGTGCGGGCGCAATTGCCGGAAGACTGTGAGGTGGAATTCATGAACTTCGGCGCAGGCACGGCGCTGGAAGTGCCGCTGGATGATCCGCATCTGCAAAAGGCGGCGGCGGCCATGGGCGTTGAGTTCGGCAAAGACACCGTGCTGATGGGCAATGGCGCCTCCATCCCGATCGCCACCAGCTTTAAGGAGACGCTCGGCATGAACTCGCTTCTGATCGGATTTGGGCTTAACGATGATTCCATCCACAGCCCCAATGAGAAGTACAATATGCCGAGCTTCGTTCACGGCACCCGGTCCTGGGCCCGGATCCTTGAGGCGCTGGCGGCATGATCCCCTAAAGCCCATGGAACATGTCGGCACAGGCTTGCTGCTCAAGCAGATGATGATCGGCACCCTGGTGGTGTCCGCCACGGTGGCCATCCATGCGGAGATCCTCGGTCTCCTCACGCGCCGCCTCCCATGGCTGGTGAACCTCTCCCACCGCTGGCCGCCGCGCGTCGCCGACACTGGCCTGATCGTGATCGCCGTACACGTAATCTTGGGCGCTCACACTTTGGAGGTGTTCCTTTGGGCCCTTGTGCTGCTTATGACCGGGGCGGTCGAAGGGCTTGAACCGGCGGTCTACTTCTCCCTGGTGTGCTTCACCACCTTGGGGTTTGGAGATATCACGTTGCCGACAGAGTGGCGCTTCCTGTCTGCAATCTTAGGCGCAAACGGGTTTCTGCTGTTTGGCTGGAGCACGGCTTACATGGTCGAGTTCATCCGTAAGACCCGTTGAGCGGACACTGCATGGAGATTTTCAACGCCACCCAAAGCTTCACCCTTCCTGCCCATCCGGGAAAGGCCCAGCAGGTCCGCCAGGCGGTGCGCGCGTTGTTGGAGTTTCACAAAGCGGACCCGATCACGCCGGAAGGTGATGGCTTCACCTTCGCAATCCCCACCTTCGCGCTTTCCAGCCGCAACAAACCCCTGCACCGGTTCTCTGGCGGGACCATAACGGTCTTAGAGAAAAGTGATGATCAGGTGGAAGTGGTGTTGTCGGCACGTCTCTCACCCATGAACATCTTTGGATGTGTCGGGGCTGTGGTGGTGGGGCTGATGTTTGCGTTTGTGATCTTCTACCATCCGGAAACCTCGCCCTGGTGGGCGCTCGCGGCGGCAGCTGCCGGACCGGTCTTTGCATACACAGCCAAAGACCAGTCGGTCACCCGTGCCATGGCCGCGCTGCAGGAGGCGGCAGTCCTGTCGGCCGGCGCGGAGACCTAGAGCGCTTCGTGCACGGTTGTAGTGACCGTTCCGGGCAAGGAAACTTCCAGCAACTCCAGATCGCCTGAGCAGTTGCGGTATTCGGTCTTCATGCCGGGCGGAATAACGAAGGCATCGCCAGCAATGAGGCCTTCAGGATCACGCCCCTCCCCGGCCAGGGTCATGGTCCCGTCCATCACGAAGGTAAAGAGGATGTCGGTTGTATGGCTGGTCACAGGCGGGGCGCCACCATTGCCCTTGAACTTGGCCACTTCCACCCCGGCCACGTCTTTGGTCGCCTCGGCGATGCCGGTGTTGCGCGCTTCAAAGCCTGCGAGCCGCCAGGGGCCCCAGGTGGCGTCGGCCACCTTGTGATGGCAGAAGCGTTGACCTTGGAACTCGCGCATCGGGTTAACGCTGCCGTTGGGCAGGTCCATATCGTGGTCAATGGTGGTCACATGTTCCGCCGGCACACCGATCTCGATCACCTGAAGATCATCTGAGGATTCCAGGACCCTATGACGGATCTCCGGCGGCTGGATCACGCAGTCCCCTGCGCCCAGAATGAACGGCGGGCCCTGGTCCTCGTAGACCAGCCTGACCCAGCCCTTGTAGCAAAAGATCAGCTGAAACCCGACGGTGTGATAGTGCACCATATCGGGCACCGGACCACCGTCTGGAATGCGGATGTGAGAGGCGATGATGCTGCCGCCCAAGCGGTCCGGAATGAGGTCGCGGTAATGCATGCCCGCCCGCCCGATCACCCACGGGGCCTTGTCCTGCAGGCGGCGCACCACGAAGGCGTGCTGGGTTTGGGGCATCACCATGGGTGGGTCGGCGTCCACCAGCTCAACGCGCGTGCCGTTGGGGGCGATGAGTTCACGCGCACCGTCAGCGAACGCGGCCGGGTCGTGACATAACAGGCGCAATGTGCCCGGCGCTTCGCTCGCACCGCGCTCCAGCCGGAGGCACACCCCGTGGCCGGAGAGCACGGCAACGGCCGGATCATCGGCCGGAAAGATCGAATCCAACCGGAATCCCAACTGCTTGGTGAAGAACGGGAGATCGTCTTTCAGATCCTGCGTGGGGAGCCTGATCTCAGCACCCGCAATGGCGCTGGCGGGATCAGGTGTTGCTGCATCGCTCATATTCTGGGGTCCGTTCCCGTCGATCGCCCGTTGCTCCGGGCCAAGCTTCCCGGCTAAGTGAACGATACACCGTCCAGCCCAAGGGGAGTACGAGAAATGTCGACGCAGCCTCAACCCGCCCGCGATCTCATCGGCTACCGCAACGACCCGCCCCAGGCCGATTGGCCGAACGGCGCCCGCATAGCGGTGAACTTCTGCATAAACTACGAAGAAGGCGCTGAGATGTGCATCCTCAACGGAGACGAACGCTCAGAGGTGCGCGTCTCCGATGTTGCGGTGGAGGCCCGCTATGGCGCCCGCGATCTTAACATTGAATCCAGCTACGAATACGGTGCCCGGGTTGGCTACTGGCGCCTATTGCAGGCATTCACCGATCGTGGCCTCAGCGGCACAGTCAACCTTGTGGGGGTCGCCGGCGAAGCCAACCCTTATGCTCTGGACGCCATGATTGAGGCCGGATTTGACCTCCAACTCCATGGCTGGCGCTGGATCGATTACCACACCCTGAGTGAGGACGAAGAGCGCGAGCATATTACAAAGGGTGTGGAGCAAGCAGTGCGCCTCACCGGGGAGCATCCGCTTGGCTATTACGCGGGCCTGCCCAGCATCAACACGCGCAGGCTTGTGGTGCAGGAAGGCGGCTTCCTCTACGATAGCGATACCTATTCAGATGATCTGCCCTATTGGACCCATGATTTCGGCAAGCCCCATCTGGTGATGCCGTATTCGCTCGACACCAATGACAGCCGGTTCGCCCGAAAAGAGGGGTACGAGGTGGGGGCAGATTTCGTGACCTACATTTCAGATGCGTTCGATTGCCTCTATGCGGAAGGCGCGCGTGCGCCAAAGATGCTCACCGTTGGCCTCCACGCCCGCTTATTGGGGCGGCCGGGGCGCATTGGGGCGCTCTATAAGATCCTGGATCACATGCTCGCCCATGATGATGTGTGGATCTGCAAACGCGGGGATATCGCCAAGCATTGGGTGGCGCGGCATCCTTTTACCAAGTGACGCGCGTCCTTGCGAAAGCGTGGACCTTCTTAGCCAAAGGAAAGGGGAGAGCTATGGGCCCTCGCGTTCGCAAGGGCGCCTACCCCTTCGGTGGAATGATGTAGCTGAACTGCGCCCACAAAGATTCCCACACCAGGTCCTTCTCCCCCTCCAGCGGGCGGAACGTGACCGCGCTCAGCAGATATTCATGCCCGGGCAAGGTGGGCACCGTGACCCGGCCCTCCTGATCGGTGCGCAGCTTCTCAATGCGCACCTCCCCGTCCGGTGCGCGGATAAAGACCTCAACCTGCGCATCGGCTTTGCGCTTTTGCTGGTAGAGCAACCGGAACGGCATGCCGCCCGTCACATCGTCCGCATAGGGGCTAAGGCCGGCCACGAACTCTGTCTCCAATCCGGTGTCCTTGTCGCGTCCCCGGCCATGCTCCACCGCCACCAGGCATTTGGCAAAGCGGATAAAGCGCTCACGAAAGCCCTTCTCAGGCAATCCCCGTTTGCGGTGCGCTTCCAGCACTGGCAGCACGCCCTTATCGCGCAATAGCGCTTCAAACTCGCCGGGTTTTTTGTATTCGATAAAGAACCCGGACGTCTGATGCACGATCACGCCCAGTCCGGTTCCAGGCACGGCCATGTTGAGGGCCGGATCATCGCCCATCCGCCCGGTGACTTTGTGGGTCTTCTCGCCGAGCACAATGTCGAACCGCTTAAACTCGCCCGGGATATAGGGAATGGAGTAGCCATCGAACTTATCGCCGGTCAGCAGGGCAGCCACCAACGGCTGGCCTACATCAACTTTGTAGCGCTCCGGCGAGATCCAGAACTCGTGGGCGCCGGCAGCACCGCCCGACAGGCTCAGCATGAGTGCCAGCAGCAGGCTCCTAGAGGCGCAGCTCAACATCGCCAGCCCCAGAAAGCACTTCATAGCCCGTCTCCGTCATTGCATAGGTTCCGCCCGCCAAAACGCCCACACTGTCTGTCTCATCCAACAGACACGCATGCAACACGAATGTGCATCCGGGCACCAGAACATCACTGGACGTGCGGGTGATCTTGAGGGGCTCCAGCCAGGTGGGCGGGTAGCCGATCCCCACACCATAGCCAAAGCGCATCTTGAAGTTATCGCCCTGGCCGGCTGCGCGGATCAAACCAAGCGCCGGCGCCTCCACCTCGGCCGCCGGCACGCCGGGTCTCAGTTGCCTCAATCCAGCGGACAAACACTCACGGGCCAGGTCATATAGCTCCACCGCCGATGCTTTCGGCGCCGCGCCCGGCACCACAAGGGTTTGCATGCCCACCGAGTTGTATCGCCGCTCAACACCGCCGATCTCAACATGCACCAGCGTGCCAGGCTCCAGCGCTCTTGAGGAAGGCGTTCCATGCCCTTGAACCGAACGCAGCCCGGAGGTCATCTCTGTGGGGATCGAGGCATAGTCGCTGCCCGCCCTGCGCATGGCATATTCCACTTCGCCTGCGAGCGCGATTTCTGTCAGACCCGCTTTGGCATGGGCCTGAAAGGCCTCAAGCCCCGCAGTGGCATAGCGGCCCGCAGCGCGCATCAGGGCGAGCTCTTCCGGTGTTTTCACCGCCCGCATCCGGGCAAGGTCAGGCGCGATGTCGACGATCTCAACCCCGGCCAGTTTGGCCACCAGGTCCGCCCCAAAGGCGTAAGGCAGCGCGTGGCTCGACAAATCCACCCCAACCCGCCGGAGCCCCGGAGCTGACCGTGCGGCGGCCTCAGCAAAGCGCTGTGCCGGCTCATCCACACCGAACCGATACGTCCAAACCTCTTCCACAAGGCTGGTCTGGCGGGCAATCGCCACATCCGCATCCCACACCACCAAGATGGGCGCTTCAGACGAAGCTGGAAAGATAAGGGCCTGGGGCAGAACGGAGCCCAGAAAAGTGTCGTATCCGCACACCCAATATTGGGGCTCCGGCGCCACTATGATCGCGCACTCAAGCTCTGCCTCGCGAAGGAAGGCACGCACACCTGACCATCTGGCATTATAGGTGGATCTGGATAAGGGAAGATCTGCGGTCATCACGTTGCAACCACTTATCCGCGCCCAAACGGGCCGCTGATCAAAGCAGGCCCCTCTTCGGGCAGCGGGCAGCTCACATGGCACACCAGGCCGTCCGGCCCGTTCTCCACCACAGGCGCCCGGTCCGGCGCACGTTCGATATCCGTGCGCAAGATCCGCATGCCCTGGCCGGCCTGCGCATCCATCAAGGGCCAGCCGGCTTGCGCAGCGGTAAACTTCATCAGCGCGTGTCCCATCGGGGAAAAGGCTGCAAACCGCGGCCAGAGGGCGGGATGAGCGGCATGCTCCGACAGATCCGCATGGGGGTTCAAAACCAGCTCGGCGCCGCAGACAACCTCATCGCCCTGCGCACACGTGCCGCCAGCGGCCACCCGCGCATAGACGCCGCAGAAATTATGCCCAAAGCGCTCGGTCATGATGGCCGGCAAATCAAAGGCCCGTACGCCCGTCCCCGGCTCTGTGGAGGTCATGGCGCAGCGTTGGATGGGCCTCAAAACCTCCAGCCGAAGATCGCCAATCACAAGCTGGCGGCCGGGCCAGGCAAACTCCTCCCACGGCTCAAGGTCGTCAATATAGAGGTTTCCCCGAAAACGCTCCCGCTCCAAGGGCCGGCCCACCGCCTCGGCAATGGCGCGCACGGTGGCAAGGTTAATGATGGAGATCTGGGTATCGGTGAAATCCCAATGCCCATGGCCAGGCGCCTGTTCCACCAGATAAGGCGCGCCATGAGGGCCCGGCGCAAAGTGGCTCTGGATGAAGCTGTTGGCGTCAGCAAAACTCTCCGGTGCGCCAACACGCGCTTCGGCGCCCGTGCCATCCGGGGCGCTAATGGTCAAAACCCCCTCCTCGCTCAGCGCACAGCGGAAGGCGGCCAGTTCAGGGAAAACCGTGAGCTGCAGAAACGTGCGCGCCTGCACCCAGCCGCCCGGCGCGGGCATTTCTTCCCGGCGCCCGCTGGTGAAGGCAAAGTGCCGGTCAAACGGCAGCCCGCCGCCCGCCTCCAGCCGCACACGCGGCAAGCTTTCCGGGGTCCAGCCTTTCAGCGGATGGCGGTGAATGTCGACAATATGGACCATGGAACTGGGGCTCCGCTCGGCTCAAGGGGTGCGCTTAAGAGAAGCTTCCCGGCGCACCGTATAGATACCCGATCCCACAATCAGGGCAATCCCGCACAGGGCCCAAAAATCGGGAAACTCTCCCCACACCAGATAGCCCGACAACATGGCCCACACCACCAGCAGATAGCGGAACGGCACCACCACGGAGAGCTCCGCAATCCGTACACCCACGATGAGAAGATGGATGCCGATCATGATGAAAGCCGCTGCAGCCGCCAAAAGGGCAAGCGTCACGCCATCAAGCGGTGCCCAGGTTTCCGTGAGGCTGTATGCGCCCGATGCCGCGGTGACCACGAAGGCCGATGCCATAGTGATGATGATGGAGGGCGTATCGCTATTGGCACTGCGTGTCAGAAGATCGCGCGCGGTGACGAACACCACCGCCAGCAGGGCGCTGAAGGCAAACACGTTAAAGGCGCTGGAGCCCGGCCGGATGATGATGAGCACCCCCAGAAAACCGATGGCGACAGCGGTCCAGCGCCTTGCCCTCACCTTCTCCTTCAAGATCAGGGCAGAGGCGGCCGTGAGTGATAGGGGGATGGCTTGGGTGATCGCTGACACATTGGCGATGGGCATGTGAATCAGTGCGGCGATATAGGCCACCATGGAGAGCATGTTGACCACCGCCCGGCCCAGCACATGCGGCTCGGCCATACGCTTATATTGGCCGAGCACCCCCATCCAGGCGCAAGCGGCAACAACGAACAACACCGCAAACACGCCGCGCACGAAGATCAACTGCCCGATGGGCAACTGAGCACTCGACAGCTTGACGATCGTGTCGTTGGCCACCAGGCAGGCCGTGCCCAGGATGAAGGCGGCCGCGCCGTGGAGATTGCGCACCGGCCGGGCGCCGGTTTCAGGGACCGCGCTCATGACCTGGTCTCATCAGGCGCGCCGTTCGGATCCTCATCGTCTACTTCAAGCTCGAACACCGACTGGGAGGTTTTGACCAGCGGCGCAAACGGGCTGCGCTCTTCCTGCATGCGCTTCGGCCCAAACACCAGCCGGAAGGCAATGAAGAGGGCAAACAGCGCCAGCGCCCCGGAGATGAAGACGAAAAGCCCGCCCTCCCCGGTGTAATCCATCACCCAGGCAGCAGCGAACGGGCCAATGGCCGCGCCAATGGAGTAGATCAGCAGCAAACCGCCGCTGGTCTGCACCAGTTTCTCGGTCGGGATACTGTCATTAGCGTGGGCCAGGCACAGCGCATAGAGCGGCACCATAAGGGCGCCATGGAGCGTTGCCAGCGCAAAGACGCCTGTGAAAGACGATGGCGACCAGAACGCGATCAGCAGCCCGGTGCCCACGCAGGCCGCGGACGTTGGCAGCAGCACATAGCGCCGGTCCACCTGATCGGACCAACGGCCCAGCGGCCACTGAGAGAGTGTTCCGCCCAGAACAAACGCAGCCATGATCACCGTCACCTCAAAGACGCTCATGCCTCTCAACTGGCCGAACACGGGCCCCAAGGTCCAGAACGCCCCTTCAACTGCCCCCACCAGAAAGCAGCCCACGGTGCCGGCCGGCGAGATTGACAGAAGACCGGAGAGCTCGAGCCTGGCGGTGGGAATGGGTTTTGGCTCCGTGGTGGGGGTAAGGGCCAGAGGCACCACGGCCAGACATAGCAAGATGGTCACCAGCCCAAACAAGGTGGGCGCGGCAGGGTCAGCGGCGTTGACCAGCAACTGGCCGGCCATGGTGGCCACATTGGCCACGATGATATAGGCCGACAGGACCCGGCCCCGGTTGTCATTGTCGGACTGGTCGTTGAGCCAGCTCTCCATCACCATGAAGACCACAGACAATGTGAGCCCGGACAGAAGACGCAAAGCGATCCAGGCATACACGTTCGGCCAGATCGGAAAAATCAGCGTGAGCGCGGCTGTGAGAGCCGCCACACCGGCAAAAGCCCGAATATGGCCCACGGTGCGCACCAGCCAGGGGCCAAACAGGCACCCGGCCACAAAGCCGCCAAAATAGGCCGTGCCCAAAAAACCCACCAATTTGGTGGAAAACGCCTCAAGTCCTGCCCGGATGGGCAGCACGGTTTGAAACAGCGAACCCCCCGCCAGCACGAACACGGCTCCAGCGAGAATTGTCACGATTGTGCGACTGGTTTTGGGCGAAGTGCCGCTCATTGCCGTACTATACCGATAAGGGCAGAGCGGGCGCCAGCGGTTCCTTTCACCACCTGGTGCTCAATGCCGCAAAAAACCGCCCTCACGCCTAGACTGTCCGTGCACACACGATCCTCTCTTTTTCTTGATCAAAAGTCAGATGCGGCCTGACCTGACTTCATTGTAAGAGGGAACAGCCCAAACGACATTTCGCGTCACTGGACGCATTCGACTGCCGACTGAAATACGACCAACCCTCAAAAAAGTTCCCTATTCTGGAGATGATCATGAAAAAAGCACTGATAACTGGTCTGATGATCACTGGTTTCCTCTCAAGCGCCGCCTTCGCTGGCCCGCAATATGTTGATGAAACCGGCTATGCCGTCAGCGGCTACGACGTTGTTGCCTATCACAGCCTGAAGCAGGCTGCTGTGGGCCAGAAGCAGCCCCCGGCCGTGCCGGGCAAGACCGCTCACGTGGTGGAGTATAATGGCGCCAAATGGGCCTTCTCGACAGCTGAAAATGCTGAGACATTCAAGGCAAACCCCGCCAAGTATGCCCCGCTTTATGACGGGCATTGCGCCTATGGCTTGTCTCAGGGCGGCAAAGTTCCCGCCAATCCGAACCTGTGGCGCATCGTTGATGGCAAGCTTTATCTCAACATCACCCCGGCCGTTGTTGGCTTCTGGGAAAAGGACATTCCGGGCCTGATCAAGGCTGCCAACAAGAACTGGTCGAAAAAAGAGGACGCAGCCGCATCCAAAAAGCGCTGGACGTCCATCAACGCCAACAAGGGCACATACACAAGCGCTGCCCCTTTGACGAATTAATGGTATACTCTCCCCGCCGCAAAGTAGGTTGCGGCGGGGCGAGTTGAACTAGAGCAACAGTAAGTTTGCCAGTGTAATGATCTGCTAAACAGGAGAAATGACCCAATGAGCAAGAAAATCGCAGCCACCAGCAGCCTGGCCCTCGCCGCCGCCGTTGCTACCGCATTGACCACCGCAACCATGACCACAGCCCCGGCTGAAGCTGCGGGCAAAGAGAAGTGCTATGGCGTTTCTCTGGCTGGTCAAAATGACTGCGCTGCCGGCCCCGGCACCACCTGCGCGGGCACGTCCACCGTTGACTATCAGGGCAATGCCTGGACCCTCGTTCCGGCTGGCACATGCGCCACCATGGAACTGCCGGACACTGCTGACGGTGGCAAGCGCGCCGGTTCTTTGGAGCCGCTCAAGCGCGATCTGCCGTCCTAAGGCGCGTTATCGCACGTTTTACCGCCGGGCCACCAAGTGGCCCGGCGGCGTTTGATTTGTTCCTTTTTTACGCCCCATGTCCGCCATGACCAAACACCGCCTCAACCAAAAAGATGCCATTCCGGCGCGCGCCGGTGTTGGCCTTAAGGCGAGCCACTACGAAGATATTCTCCAAGGCAAGCCGGATCTGGGTTGGTTTGAGATCCATGCGGAAAACTATATGGGCGATGGCGGCAAGCCCCACCATACCTTACGTCAGATCCGCGAGCATTACCCCCTCTCCTGCCACGGCGTGGGCCTGTCCATCGGTTCGGCCAAGGGCCTGGACCCGGACCATCTGGACCGCCTCAAAAAGGTGGTGGAGCGCTATGAGCCCGGCCTGGTCTCAGAGCATCTGGCCTGGAGCACTCATGACACGGGCTTCCTGAATGACCTTCTGCCGGTTCCTTACACTCAAGAAACCTTGAACCGCGTGGCAGAGCATATTGATCAGGTCCAGACCCATCTTGGCCGTCAGATCCTTCTGGAGAACCCGTCAACCTATGTGGCGTTCGCCGAAAGCGAGATGAGCGAGATCGCCTTTTTGGAAGGCGTGGTGGCACAAAGCGGCTGCGGTTTGCTGCTGGACGTGAACAATGTGTTCGTTTCAGCCACCAACCAGGGCTACAGCCCTGAGGACTATCTGGCTCAGTTCCCGGTGGCCCACGTGGGTGAGATCCACCTGGGCGGACATGCCCCCGATCTGGACGATGAGGACCGCCCCCTCCTCATCGACGCACATGACCGTGCTGTGGCCGTTCAGGTCTGGCAACTTTATGACGATCTCATCGCCCGCATTGGCCCGCGCCCCACACTGGTGGAGTGGGACAATGACGTACCGGCCTGGCCGGAACTCTTCTCTGAGGCTCAGAGGGCCGAAGCCATTCTCAGTGGCAAGGCGGGCGGCGGAGCCAAATCCCGTGCCGCTTAAAGCGTCACAGGAGGCCTTTGCGGCTGCTCTTTTGAACCCCGAGGCGCCTGTCCCAGACGGGGTCGTGAACCCGGAAGGAGCGCCGGCGCCAAAGCGTTTTGCAGTCTACCGCAACAATGTCACCGTCAGCCTGATCGAAGCTTTGGCCACCGCCTTCCCGGTGGTCCAGAAGATCGTGGGAGATGAGTTCTTCAAGGCCATGGCCGCAGAGTTCGTGCGCGCCCATCCGCCCTCCTCTCCTCTTCTGATGTTCTATGGCGATGCCTTGCCAGGCTTCCTGGAACAGTTTGAGCCGGTGAAACACCTGACCTACCTGGCCGACGTGGCCCAGCTGGAACAACTGCGCCGCCGGGCTTACCACGCCCGCGATGCAGAGCCGCTGAGCGCGGAGTTCCTGGCAACGGTGCCGCCTGAGGCTCTGGGGACCTTGCGCGTCACCTTTCATCCAGCGGTCCACATTCTCTGCTCGGTCCATCCGGTTTTATCCATCTGGGAATGGAACAGCGCAGGTGCGCCGGACGGCACGGCCCTGCCGCAGGAGGGCGAGGATGTGGTCATCTTGCGCCCCGAGCTCGACGTGGAGCAACGCTGCCTGCCCCCTGGAGGCGCGGTCTTTCTGGAAACCCTGAGCACAGGCGCCCCCCTCGGCGAGGCAGCCGCTGCCGGCGCCGCCCAGCCGGGGTTTGATCTTACCGCAAACATTACCGGCTTACTGGAAAGCCGAATTGCCACTGATTTTACTGTCGATGGAGCAGCTTGATGAAGAGTTTAGTGTCCAGCCTGACCCGCCTGCACAACGGTGTGTTCGGCTTTTTTGAACGGCTTTTTGACGGCTGGTTCCTGGGGCTGTTGGCTCGCATGGTGTTTTCCAGCGTGACCCTTTTGTTCTTCTGGAATTCCGCCAAGACCAAGATCGGTGCAAACATCCTCACCCCCTCAACCGGCGCATACGCCCAGATCTTCCCGAAAAAGTTCGAAGCCGCCGGCTATGACTCCGATGCCATGTCGGCGCTGGACACACTGATCGTGCTGGCCGGCACCTATGCCGAATTCATTCTGCCGGCACTCATTCTCGTCGGCCTCTTCACGCGCATCTCGGCTGTGGGCATGATTGGCTTCATTGCGGTGATGAGCATCGTGGACATCACGGGCCATGGCCTCGACGCCAAGACCATTGGCTCCCTGTTCGACCGCATCCAGGACGGTGTGATTGCCGACCAGCGTCTGCTTTGGATCTTCCCGCTCATCTACCTGGCTTTGAAGGGCGCAGGCGCGATCTCGCTCGATGCGGTGTTCAAGCGAACGCGCGGTTCCGCCAGCCCCGCTTAGATCGGCTGCGGTCCGCGAGCTTGGGTGAGCCAGGCCCGGATCGCATCGCGGATGGTTTTACGCTCTTGGGCCACATACCCCTTTTCCAGGGGCGTGCGGACGCCGTTGACGACAAACAGCAGCGAATGCAGCCCGGAGTAATCGCCCGCCCCTTCCGTCGCCACCACATCGTCAATGTCTGCCAGCGCGTGGATCGCAGTTATGGCGCGCGTGATCCGTTCCTCCCGCAAGGTGAGGGTCTGGCTCGGCTGGTGCAACACCGCCGATTGGCGCGGGCAGAAGTACCACCCAAATCCCATCAGGCCGGTCCCGAGCACAGCAACGAACAGACGCTCAACCAGCGCGGTGCCGGCATCTGCCAAAACGCCGCCCAAGACCACAGCCGCAGCCCCGCCGAGCCACGCCGCCCAGCGCATGATCCAGGGATCATGAACCACTTCCATAAGGTCGGGGGTGTTGGTGACAATCCGCATGCTGGAGCAGATAGCAGAAACTCACTAGGATACCCCTAACAGCGAGAAACCCCGCCCAGGAGGCGTCCCCATGAGCCCAGA
This sequence comes from Pseudomonadota bacterium, assembly GCA_039180225.1. Classification (GTDB taxonomy): domain Bacteria; phylum Pseudomonadota; class Alphaproteobacteria; order Rhizobiales; family CAJQND01; genus JAAEUE01. The sequence continues at coordinate 2,044 of JBCDDQ010000047.1, read as the reverse complement.
TCTGGCCAACCTCTTCCTTGCCCTTGGTATCTTCTCGGTGGGGTTTGTGAGCATCGGTCCCAACATCCTGTCTATTATTGGAACCTCCATGGAGCGCGGCCGGTCAGAGGGCGTGCGCCTCGCCCTTGGGGTGGGCACCGGGTCCGGCATCTGGGCAATGCTCACGGTGGCGGGCCTCACCGCGCTGATCACGGCTTACGCCAGCGTGGTTTTGGTTCTCAAGGTCTTCGGTGCGGCCTATCTCCTCTGGCTGGCCTGGCGGGCCTTCAGGTCTGCGGCAACGCCGGGGGCAGACGTGACCCCCAAAGCGGCCCAGGGCAGCCGGCTTTACCTGCAGGGCCTGGCCATTCAGATGACCAACCCGAAGGCGGCCCTGCATTGGATTGCAATTGTTGGCCTGGGGCTTGGTGCTGATGCGCCTCTATGGGCCGGTCTCACCCTGATCGCGTCCACGACGGCGCTTTCTGTTCTTGGCCATCTGGCCTATGCACTGACCTTCTCCACCCGTCCGGTTGTGGCGCTCTACCGGCGCGGCCGCCGCTGGATTGAAGGGGCTTTAGGCCTGTTCTTTGCCTTTGCGGCTTACAAGATCGCAACCTACCGGCCCTGATCGAAAAAACCGGCTCGCCTGAGCCTTTCGTCAAAAAATTTGTCAACGCGCCCGTTCAGCGTAGGATGTCCGGTATTGCCCACGAGCAATAGACAAAACGGGAGGAAACCAAATGAGATTACTATCTCTGCTTTCAGCCGGCATTGCCGCTGCTTTGGTCACTGCCAGCACGGCATTGGCGGCGGACCTGACGCCTGAGAAGATAGCAGCAGCGACCGGAGCGATTGACGGCGCGGCCATCGTCGCCAACGATAAGGCCACGAAGAACTGGCCCAGCTATGGCTTGAACTACGCCGAGAGCCGGTTTTCCAAGCTTCAACAGATAAACACCGGCAATGCCGGCCAGTTGGGCCTGGCCTGGTCATATGACCTGAACAGCACCCGCGGTGTGGAAGCCACACCGGTCGTGATTGATGGCGTCATGTATGTCACGGCGTCCTGGTCCGTCGTCCATGCGCTCAATGCCCGGACCGGAGAAGCAATCTGGACCTACGATCCCAAGGTGCCGCGCGACTACGCTTACAAGGGCTGCTGCGATGTGGTGAACCGCGGTGTTGCGGTCTGGAAGGGCAAGGTCTTCGTTGCAACCTATGACGGCCGCCTGGTGGCGATTGATGCGGCAACCGGCAAGAACGTCTGGGAGGTCGACACGATCGAGAACCGGGCGATGGCCTACACCATCACTGGCGCGCCGCGGGTGTACAAGGGCAAAGTGGTGATTGGAAACGGCGGCGCTGAATATGGTGTGCGCGGCTACATCACTGCCTATGACGCGCAGACCGGCGCGCAAGCATGGCGCTGGTATTCGGTACCGGGCGATCCGGCAAAACCCTATGAAGATGCCTCAATGGCACGCGCGGCCCTGACCTGGGATCCCAAGGGGGAGTATTGGAAGGCCGGCGGCGGCGGCACAATGTGGGATGCCATGGCCTATGATCCTGAAACCGGGATCATGTATGTGGGCACCGGCAACGGCTCGCCATGGAACCGGGATCTGCGCAGCCCCGGCGGCGGTGACAACCTCTACCTGTCATCGATCGTCGCACTGAACGCGGAAACCGGCGAATATGTCTGCCACTATCAGGAAGTCCCCGGTGACAACTGGGATTACACGGCAACCCAGCACATCATCCTGGCTGACCTTATGATCGACGGCAAAATGCGCAAGACCATGCTGCACGCGCCGAAATCCGGGTTCTTCTACGTGGTCGACCGAACAGATTGCGGATTCATCTCCGCTGAGCCGTTCGTCAAGACCACATGGGCCACGGCCTATGATGCCAACGGACGGCCGGTCGAGGACCCTCGCGCCCGCGATCCAAAGGTCAAGTTCGAGGTGACGCCTTCGCCTTACGGCGCACACAACTGGCATCCCATGAGCTACTCGCCTCAGACCGGGCTCGTCTATATTCCAGCGCAAGGCGTTCCGTTGCT
>JBCDDQ010000046.1:0-21050 GCA_039180225.1 Pseudomonadota bacterium | reverse complement strand
GCGGCCATGCGCGATGCCATGTCCAAGCTTGGCGGCAATCCGAAGAAGATCAATCCCCTGGCACCGGTGGACTTGGTGATCGACCACTCCGTTATGGTGGATTTCTTCGGAACTGCGGGGGCGTTTAAAGCCAATGTGACCCGCGAGTATGAGCGCAATGGCGAGCGTTACACATTCCTGAAGTGGGGCCAGGATGCCTTTGACAATTTTCGCGTTGTACCGCCGGGCACGGGTATTTGCCACCAGGTGAACCTGGAGTACCTGGCCCGCACGGTGTGGACAAAAAAAGAGAAACGCGACGGCAAGACGGTTGAAGTGGCTTTTCCTGATACTCTTGTGGGTACAGACAGTCATACCACCATGGTCAATGGCCTTTCCGTTCTGGGTTGGGGTGTGGGCGGCATTGAAGCCGAGGCCGCCATGTTGGGCCAGCCCGTCTCTATGTTGATCCCTGAAGTGATTGGTTTCCGGCTTGATGGCAAACTGCGCGAAGGGGTGACGGCGACAGATCTTGTCCTGGTGGTTGTGGAGATGCTGCGCCAGCTCGGGGTTGTCGGCAAATTCGTGGAGTTCTTCGGGCCTGGTCTTGACCGTCTATCGCTTGAAGATCAGGCCACGATTGCCAATATGGCGCCAGAATATGGCGCCACCTGCGGCTTCTTCCCGGTAGACCGGGACACGCTTGACTACATGAATGCCACGGGCCGGCCCAAAGCTACGATTGAGTTGGTGGAAAAGTACGCCAGAGCACAAGGCATGTTCCGCACCAGAGCAACGGTGGACCCGGTGTTCACAGACACGCTGCACCTTGATCTTGGTGACGTGGTGCCGTCGCTCGCCGGCCCCAAGCGGCCCCAGGACCGGGTGGCTCTGGACGCCGCTGCACAGTCGTTTGGCGAGGTTTTGAAGAGTGAATTCAAAAAGGCGGCCGATGATAACCAGCGTTATCCGGTAGAGGGCGCCAACTATGATCTGGGCCATGGGGATGTGGTGATTGCGGCGATCACCTCATGCACCAACACGTCCAATCCCTCGGTAATGTTGGGTGCCGGTCTTTTAGCGCGCAATGCGGTGGCCAAGGGGCTTCATGTTAAGCCCTGGGTGAAAACCTCTCTTGCGCCGGGCTCTCAGGTGGTGACGGATTATCTCAAGCAGGCGGGCCTGCAGAGGCCTCTCAACCAGCTGGGTTTCGACTTGGTGGGCTATGGGTGCACGAGCTGTATTGGCAACTCCGGTCCGCTGGCGGAACCTGTGTCTCAGACCATTCATGCCAATGATCTGGTGGCATGCTCAGTGCTCTCGGGCAACCGCAACTTTGAAGGCCGGGTCAACCCAGATGTGAAGGCCAACTATCTGGCCTCGCCGCCGCTGGTGGTTGCTTATGCTCTTGCTGGCAACATGAATGTTGATCTGACCACAGATCCTCTGGGTACGGATAAGAAGGGAAATCCCGTCTACCTGAAAGACATCTGGCCCAGCTCCAAAGAGATCGCTGAGGTGGTTCACACGAGCGTAACGCGCAAGATGTTCCGTGACCGCTATGCAGACGTGTTCAAGGGTGATGCGGCTTGGCGCAAGATCAAGGTTGAGGGCGGTCTCACTTATGACTGGCAGCCGGAATCCACATATGTGCGCAACCCGCCCTACTTTGAGGACATGTCCATGGAGCCGGATCCGGTGACCGATGTGAGCGAAGCGCGTATCTTGGCTCTATTGGGAGACTCCATCACGACCGACCACATTTCTCCGGCCGGGGCCATCAAACGGGAAGGGCCCGCCGGGTACTATTTGCGGGACCACCAGATCAGGCCGCTGGAGTTCAACTCCTATGGCTCGCGGCGCGGCAACCATGAGGTAATGATGCGTGGCACCTTCGCCAATATCCGCATCAAGAACCAAATGGTGCCGGGTGTGGAAGGGGGCGTCACGGTGCATCATCCGTCTGGGGAACAAATGTCCATCTACGATGCGGCCATGCGCTACAAGGAAGATGGCGTGCCCTTGGTGGTGTTTGGCGGCAAGGAGTATGGCACGGGTTCATCGCGAGACTGGGCCGCGAAAGGCACCAGACTGCTCGGCGTGAAAGCGGTGATTACGGAATCCTTTGAGCGTATCCACCGTTCCAATCTGATCGGAATGGGCGTGTTGCCCCTGCAGTTCCAAGGCGGCCAGACCTGGAGAAAACTGAAACTGACCGGTGAAGAACAGGTCAGCTTGTCGGGTCTGGAAGCTGGAATGGCGCCGGGCATGGAGGTTGAGGCCAAGATTACCTATACCGATGGTAAATCAAAGGTTCTCAAGCTGCTCTGCAGAATCGATACGCTGGATGAGCTTGAATATTACAAAAATGGCGGAATCCTGCACTATGTACTCCGCAATTTGGCGCAGGCTGCTTGATCAACCGATTGAGTGCGGGCAAGCCTCTCACTCCATCGTTACTCGCTAGTGAGCGCCAAGACGCCTATTTAGGTGTTTATGAGACGTTTTGCTGCCATATCAAAAACCGTTGCGGCGCTCGCGCTTGCAGCTTTCGCTTGGTCGGGCACACCGGCCCTGGCTCAGAGTGCCGATAGCGCCCGTGTGGCTGTTGTGGAGCTGTTCACGAGCCAGGGCTGCAGCTCGTGCCCCCCAGCCGACCGGATCTTAGGTGAAATTGCCACAGAACCAAATGTGCTCGCCTTGTCGCTGAACGTGGATTACTGGGATTATCTGGGCTGGAAAGACACGCTTGGCTCTTCAGAACATTCCCGCCGCCAGCGTGACTATGCCATTCGGCGGGGCGATGGCCGGGTCTACACACCACAAATGGTTGTGTCCGGCAAGAACCATGTGGTGGGCAGTTATAAGGGGCGGGTTCAGTCGGAGATCCAGTCCGTGCTGGCCAAGCCGGAAAGTGCATTCGTGCCGGTGTCGGTGACAACGCGCAACCAGGAAGTCACGATTGATATCGGCGAAGCCGGTCGGGACGTGGCGGCAAAAGACGCAACCATCTGGCTTATGCTTGTGAGCCGCAAGGTGTCACAGAAGATTAAGCGCGGTGAGAATCGCGGCAGAGAAATCGTTTACCACAATGTGGTGCGCAAGATGATGCCCGTAGGTATGTGGCACGGCAAGCCTATGACGCTGTCCTTGCCCAAAACCAGCCTGATGGTCGATGGTGTGAAAGACTGCGTGGCGATGTTGCAGGTGGACGGGACCGGGCCCATCATCGGCGCAAGCATGTTGAAGAATATGGCGCAGACGGCCTCGACGAACTGAGGCGCCCCGCCGCTTGCTTCTTAAATTCCGAATGCCCGTTGCAGCACATTTGTCATGCGCTTGGCAAAATCGCTGGGGTCGCTCACCGCTTCGCCGTCCAGGATGAAGGCCTGGTCGAGCAGAAGGCGCGAGGCATCTTCCACCAGATCCACATCTCCGCCTGCCTTGGCCTGGCCCGCCAGAACCTGCATAAGCCCATGGCTCGGGTTGATTTCCAGAATGGGCGCCGACTTTTGTACGCCTGGGGCCTGTTGGCGCGAAAGCAGCTTCTCCAAATTGCGATCCAGCCCGCCGTCACCAGCGATCAAGCAGACCGGGCTGTCAGTCAGGCGTTTGGATTCGCGCACGTCTGACACGCTGTCGCCGAGCGCGGTTTTCATGGCGCTGATCAGGGCGCCCGTGGCTTCGTCGTCTTTCTTTTCGTCTTTCTTTTCTGTCTCATCGGCTTTGTCCGATTCTATGGCATCCAGATCAGCGGCGCCCTGCGTGATCGAGCGGAAGGGTTTTCCCTCATACCCCAAGGCGGTGGTGGTCCAGAAACTGTCGATCGGGTCGGACAACAAAAGCACTTCGACGCCGCGAGCGCGGAAGCCCTCCAGCTGTGGGCTGGCGCTGATGGCGTCAGCCTCTTCTCCGGTGATGTAGTAGATCGCCGTTTGGTTTTCCTTCATGTCGGCCACATAATCGGCCAGGGTGCGCAGGGGTGCTTCTTCCGTGCTGGCCGTGGTGGTGAAGCGGGCGAGTTCGAAAAGCTCGTCCCGGCGCTCCATGTCCTCGTAGATGCCCTCTTTCAGCACAGGCCCCACAGAATCCCAGACGCCGGCATAGGCTTCTGGAGACTTGCCCGCAAACTTCTTCAGCTCATTCAGCACCCGTTTGGTGACGGCCTTGCGGATCTGACCGACGATCGGGTTGTTCTGGAGCATTTCGCGGGAAATGTTGAGCGGCATGTCTTCTGAATCGATCACCCCGCGCACGAACCGCAGCCAGGGCGGGAGGATTTCCGCATCTTCACTGATGAACACTTTGCGCACATAGAGCTTTTGCCGGCCGCGTCGCTCCGGGTCATATAAGTCGTAAGGCTTTTCGGCGGGCACGAACAGAAGCACCTGATACTCGTGGCGCCCTTCCGCTCGGTAATGGATGGTCACGGCTGGGTCCCCGAAGAGACCGGAGACGTGGCCGAAAAATTCCCGATACTGATCTTTGGTAATGTCTTTCTTCGCCCTCGTCCAAAGGGCGCTGGCCTCGTTCACCTGTCGCTCCTCGCCAGGCTTGCCTTTCTCCATTTCAATCAGCTTGATGGGAATGGCCACATGGTCGGAATAATCCCGAACGATTTTTTCGATTCTGAAGCCTTCAAGAAACTCCTTGTCGTCTTTCTTGATGTTCAACGTGATGGCCGTGCCCCGGGCTGGTGCCGTGTCGTCCTCAGTGAGGGTAAACGATCCCGTGCCGTCCGAGGTCCAGAGCCAGCCGGCCTTCTCGCCGGCGCGCCGCGAGCGCACCTCTACGGTGTCCGCCACCATAAACGCAGAATAGAACCCCACGCCAAATTGGCCAATCAGGTTCACATCCCCGGACTTGTCCTTCCCGGCCGCGACGGCATCCATGAACGCCTTGGTGCCCGATCTGGCGATGGTGCCGAGGTTATCGATCAGCTCATCATGGTTCATTCCGATACCGTTGTCGGAAATAGTGAGCGTTTTCGCCTTTTTGTCTGCTGTTATTGTGATCTCAAGATCGGTGTCACCGGTCAAAATTTTGGGCTTTGAGATTGCTTCATATCTTAATTTATCACACGCATCCGCTGCGTTAGATACAAGTTCGCGTAAAAACACATCTCTTTCCGAATAAACCGAGTGCACCATGAGGTGCAGGAGTTTGGCCACTTCGGCCTGAAACTCATGCTTTTCTTCGGAGGATTTTTCCCGCGTTTCCGTCGACATTCTCGCGCCCTTTAGTCCTTGAATTTTGGAGAAAATGAAGCTCACCCGGTGCTGATATTGTTCAGGATCCCCCGAGATTCAAGGGTTTTAGCCTTTAAATTCGCGACCGGGCGCGCTCGTGCGCGCAATGTTCAAGGGGAGAAAGAAAAATGGCCCGGCTCGCTGTAAAGACGTTGGGGGGCTGGGGGGCTGAGAATTCCAACGTCTTTTCGAACCGGGCCTCTAGAGGCAACGATGAGAAGATGCCCCCGCATCGTGTTCGAATTTAGGCAAGAAAATGATTGTTTGTGGAAACTGTGATGATGAGACTGCTCTTATATTAGAGTGCATCTTTAGCCATGTGAGGTGAGACGGGCACGTCACGTGCGGCCTTGCCAAAGGCCCATAGCTTGGTCATGATGGGAGGTCGGCACAACTGTGGGGTGCCAGACTTGAGTTAGTTAAGTTAAGAGGGAGGCGCATGAGCGAAACCGAACCCATAGCAATGTTCGGGGCGAGCTTGAGCCCAAGTTCGTCCCGGAAGAGCCAAGGGCAGTCGTTCAACCAACAGAACGCAAATGGGCATGGGGCAAAGAATGCAGCCCCAGTGCCAAAAACCACATTCAACCGTCAAGAGTTGAACTCCATCCTGTCGGTCTATGGTCGGCAAGTTGCTGCAGGTGAGTGGCGTGACTATGCCATCTATCACGGCAGCGACACCGCAATTTTTTCAATCTTCAGAAGATCAAGTGAAATGCCGCTCTACACCGTGGAGAAACGGCCCGATCTGGCACGCAAGCAAGGCATCTACAGTGTGGTTGCCGCTGGCGGGCGGATCATGCGCCGTGGTCAGGATCTGAAGCAGGTCTTGCGGATTATTGACCGCAAACCTCGCCTGGTGGCCGTTTAGGACTTATCTGCCAGGAGGCAATAAAAAACCCCGGAGCGGCGCTCGCTCCGGGGTTTTTCTTGTTCTGATATATGCGGGCGAAGCTTACTCGCTGCGCATGATCCCGAGAATGTTCAGGATGTGGATGAACATGGTGACAAAGCTGCCATAGAGCAGGAACGCACCGAAAATGCCTTTCGAGCGTGCTGTGGCTTCGTCATCGCCTGCGAAGTACATCTCCTTGATGGACTGGGTTTCCCAGGCTGTGATGCCGGCAAACAGCAGGACCACCGCGAACGACGTGATCAGGCTGAACAGCGTGCTTTGCAGGAAGATGTTGACGACAATCGCCAGCAGCAGGCCGATAGAGGCCATCACAAAGAACGTGCTGAAGACCGAAAGGTCACGCTTGGTCACATAGCCGTAGAGGCTGGTTGCGCCGAAGGTCACCGAGGTGATGCCCAGAGCTTGGACCACGATGCCCGGGTCCTTGCCCATGTAGAAGGCCACCATTGGTGAAATCAAAAGACCCCAAAGGCCTGCATAGGTCCAGTATGCGGCGTGGGCCAAAGCTTTGCTGCCCGAAAAGATCAGCTTATGGGCGAAGAAGCCCATGCCAAGGACGCCGGCAAACAGAACCCATTTCATCGGGCCCACAGCCACCACCTGCATCAGCGCGGGATTGTTGGCCATAAACAAGGTGATGATGGCGGTCACGGCAACCCCGAGAGCCATCAGATTGTAAACGCTCAGCATATAGGAGCGCAGACCGGCATCTATTTCCGCACCGTCAGTGCGGGCTCCCGTCTGCACCTGGGCGTAGTTGCGATCATAATCAGACATCTGCTCTTACCTTTCCTCCAGATGACGTGCGATTTGGGGTGAATATGGATATTTTACCAAGGATTTGCAAGGTTTCTCGGAACCAAAGTAAATCGAATTTTACTGATTCTCTTGTCAGTCAACCCTTAAGATTGGCGCAACCTTTGCCGTAAGTGCCCGCCAAGTGGTGGCAAATCCGGCGATTACAGTCACCGCAGAGGCGAAAACCACGGTCCCCAGCGCCGTGAGCGGATCAAAGGCCCAATCAAAACCCATGACAAAGCGCACGATCCCGAAGGAGGCGGCCGCACCGGCCACAACAGCAAAAATCGAGGTGAGTGCGCCCAAAAGGGCATATTCCATAGCATGTGCAGCCACCAATTGCCTGCGCGTCGCGCCGAGGGTCTTTAGGATCACCGCATCATAAATCCGGCTCTTTAAACCTGTGGCCATGGCTCCGGCCAGCACCAGGATGCCGACGAGCAGCGTTATGGCGTTGGAGCCGCGCACCGCAAACAGCAGTTTACCCAGAAGATCGCTCACCGCATCGAGTGCATCACGAACCCGCACCGCCGTAACGGTAGGGAATTGCTTGGTGAGCGTGGCCAGGAGCTTGGATTCATGCTCTTGCGCCATGACGATGGTCGCAAGATGGGTGTGCGGTGCTGCTCGCAGAGCGTTGGGGGAGAACACCATGACGAAGTTGATGCCCAAACTCTCCCATTCCACTTCACGCAATGAAGAGACCGTTGCCTGGATGTCCCGGCCCAACACGTTCACGGTGACCGTATCACCGATCGTCAGGCCTATGCCGTCTGCAATGTCTTTGGTGAAGGAAACCAGTGGTGGCCCGTCATAGCCAGGTGGCCACCACTCTCCGGCGACGATGGTTGAGCCGGTGGGCAACGTTTCAGCATAGGTGAGGCCGCGGTCTCCGCGCAGAGCCCAGGCGGCGTCTTGGGCAGGTTTCACGTCCTTGGACGGCACGCCGTTCACCACTTTAATGCGGCCGCGCAGCATGGGCACCGTGTCGATGCTCTCCACACCATCCGTGGCAAGGCCGGCTGTCTTGAAGCTTTCCAGCTCACCTGGCTGAATATCCATGAAAAAGAAGGCCGGCGCCTTTTCGGGCAGATTTTGGCGCAACTCCCGTGTGAGGTTTGCATCCAGCAATGCCAAAGTGACGAAGAGCGTGAGGCCGATGCCGAGCGACAGCACTACGCTCACCGTTGGGGCGCCCGGCCGGTGCAGATTGGTGACGGCAAAGCGCAAGGCCGCTGCACGCGGGCGGGACACGTGGCGCGCCATGGCCACCAGTGCGCGGCCCAAGCCATAAAGGATGGCGAAGCTCGCGATCACGCCGCCAAAATAGTAGAGCGTGAACCGGGGTTCGGGGAAGCTCAGCAATGCCAGGACCCCTATCGCTGAGAAGGTGGCCAGGAACGCCATCAAGTACTTTCCCTTCAGCCCGCTGCCAACCGGCTGAATGTTGGAGCGGAATAGGGCGGTGGCGGGTAAGCTGCGAGCGGTTGAAAGCGGCCACAGGGCAAAGGCTACAGTGATCAGGAAGCCAAAGGTGCTGGCTGTAAAGAGAGGTAGCCCGTAAAGGCCGGTCGAGAGCTTGATCGGCAGAACATCATTCAGCACATGGGCCAAGATGATGGGCAGCACCAGCCCCAGGGTCAAACCCACCGAAACACCGATGGCGGCCAGCAGGAGTACCTGGATCATGTAGATTTGGAAAATGGAGGCGGCGGGCGCACCAATGCACTTGAGCATCGCAATGTTGCGGCGGCGGGCTTCCAGGAAGTTGTTGACCGCGTTCCCTATGCCTAGCCCCCCAACGATGAGCGCCGTGAGCCCCACCAGGGAGAGGAAGAGCACCAGCCGGTCGATGAAACGCTTGGTGCCGGGAGCCGCGTTGTCGCGGGAGCGCACACGCCAGCCCTCATCGGGAAACTGGGCCTCAAGCCGCTGCTGGAAGGCGGTGATATCCTCAGCGGTTGCGTTCTCGCCAAGCTTTATCTTGTAATGCCAGTAGATGAGAGAGCCGGGTTGTACCAGACCGGTCTCCAACAGGGCTTGCTTGGAAAGCATGACGCGTGGCCCGAAAAAGAACCCGCCGGACACTCGATCGGGCTCGCGCTTGATCAGTCCGCGCAGTGTCAGGTTCAGATTGCCAAGGACGATCTCATCACCAACCTTCAGGCCCAACCGCTCGGCCAAGGCCGGGTCGGCCACCGCGCCCCATGTCCCGTTCTGCTGCGAGAGGTGGGTGTTCAAGGAGCCTTCCTTCAACAATTCGAGCTCGCCGAACAGAGGGTAATCGCCGCCACTTGCCTTGAGCTCCACCAATGCCCTATCGCCGCCGCCGCGGGTGGTCACCATGGCTCTCAAGGTCGCCACCTCAATGACGCTGCCTTGGCCGCGCAGCCAACTGAGCTTTTGAGCGTCCATCTGACGGTGGACCAGACGCAGCTCCACGTCACCGCCCAGAATGGTGCGGCCCTGGGTGCTAAGCCCGGTCTCGATGGCTGCAGAAAAAGAGCCGATGGCGGCAATCGCTGCCACGCCCAAGGTTAGACAGCTGAGAAAAATGTAGAAGCCTTGAAGGCCTGAGCGCAGCTCGCGCAGGGCAATTTTGAAACTGAGCTGCAGCGAACTCAACCAGCTCAGCTGTGTTTGCGATGTGCTTGTGGCATAGCCACTGGCGGGGCTGGTTTCTGCGACACTCATGCGCTTTTGCGCCGTTCCGCCAGAACTTCCACCTCGCCGATCTGACCGTCGGCAATGTGGGCGATGCGGTCGCAGCGGGCGGCGAGATCCGGATCATGGGTGACAAGAACCAGAGTGGAGCCGGTTTCGCGCTGAGTGGTGAACAACAGATCAATGATGCGGCTGCCCGTGCCCTGGTCAAGGTTGCCTGTGGGCTCGTCGGCCAAAATCATGCTTGCGCCGGCAGCCAGAGCGCGGGCAAGTGCCACACGCTGTTGTTCGCCGCCGGACAGTTGGCCCGGATAGTGGTGCAGGCGATGACCCAGTTCCACCCGCTTCAGGCGCTCTTCGGCGCGGGCAAAGGCGGCCTCATCACCCTTGAACTCCAGTGGGATGGCCACGTTCTCCAAGGCGGTCATGGTGGGAATGAGGTGGAAAGCCTGAAAGATGATACCTACATGATCACGGCGAAACAGGGCCAAGGCGTCCTCGTCCAGGGAGCTCAAATCATGATCTGCCACTCTCACAACCCCGGAACTGGCGCGCTCCAAACCGGCAAGCACCATCAGCAGGGTGGTTTTGCCGGACCCGGACGGACCCACAAGGCCCAGCGTCTCGCCACGCGCAACCTCCAAATCGATGCCGCGCAGAATGTCCACGCTGCCGGCTTTGGACGGCAGAGTCAGCTGAACGTCACGAAGAAATGCTACCGAATCACTCACAATGGGAACCTGAACCGCTGATGGTGAGGGTTGGGATTATGTTACGTATCTCACTTGGATATGGATTAAGACGCATGAATATCAAGCAAACTGTCGTTTGCCTGTTCATCTTTTTGTGCGCGGCGCTCAGTGCTGTTGGCGCGCGCGCCGAGAAGATTGAAATTGTGGCCCTGGGCGACAGCCTTACGGCGGGCTACCAGCTTGCCCCTCAGGATGCGTTTCCGGTGCGCCTGGAGGCAGAGCTAAAGGCCAGGGGCCATGAAGTTTCGGTGTTGAATGCGGGCGTCTCGGGCGATACCTCCACAGGAGCGCTGTCGCGCTTTGACTGGGCCGTGCCGGAGAGTGCCGACATCGTGATTGTGGAGTTGGGTGCCAACGATGCGCTGCGCGGCGTGGATCCGGCCAAGACCAGAGAAGCGCTGGACAAGATGCTGAAGCGACTGAAGGACCGGGGCGCAGAAACTTTGCTGACCGGCATGATCGCCCCGCCCAATATGGGGCCGGCTTATGCGAAAGAGTTCAACCCTCTCTACAAGGATCTGGCCGAGCAACACAATGTGGCGCTCTATCCGTTCTTTCTTGAGGGCGTCGCTGCCCAGCCCGAGCTCAATCTGCCGGACGGCATACACCCCAATCGCAAGGGCGTCGATGTGATTGTCCGCAACATACTTCCTCACGTCGAATCGCTTATAGTGAAGCGCAAGAGCAAGTAAGTCCAAGCTGCCAAACACGTGAGTTCCTGCCATGCCCCGCTTGTTCACCGCCATCGCACTGCCTGAAGATGTTGCGCTGGTCCTGTCGTTTCTTGCCGGCGGCATTCACGGCGCCCGCTGGATTGACCGGGAAAACTACCACCTCACCTTGCGCTTTATCGGCGACATCGAAAACGGTGCCGCCAACGAGTTGGTGGAGGCTTTGGAGGCGGTGACCCCGCCGCGCTTTGAACTGGAGCTGTCCGGAGCCGGTTACTTCGGCGGCGCAAAGCCTCGGGCGATTTGGGCCGGTGTGAATGCCCCGCAAGATCTGGAGCAGCTGCAGGCGCGCCAGGAGCGGGTGTGCCAGCAACTGGGCTTGGCACCCGAGCAGCGCAAATATACCCCCCACGTCACCCTTGCCAGGCTCAAAGGCCGCGTGTCCGTGATGGAGACGGAACACTTTGTTGCCCGCAACGCCGGCTTCAAAAGTCGCTCGTTTGAAGTAGAATCCATTGGACTCTATTCGTCGCGGCCGTCACGCGGCGGTGGGCCTTACGTGGAAGAGCACAGTTACCGATTGCGCTGAATGTGATCGGCCAGACCCTCGCTTGCCTGCTGCAGCAGAGCAAACACATGCTCAAACCCATCCCGGCCACCATAGTACGGGTCGGGAACCTCGGTTTCGCCAGCGCTGGCTGCAAACTCTAAAAACATTTTCACCTTTCCGGCGCGCGCCGGTCCGGCCAGGCGCGTCAGGTGGTCATGGTTCCTGTTGTCCATGGCGATCACCAGATCGAATGTCTCAAAATCGACGGCCTCCACCTGCCGGGCCTTCTGATCTGAGATGTCAATCCCGCGGCTGCGCAGCGTGGCCTGGCCGCGTTCATCAGGAGCCTCTCCTTCATGCCAAGCGCCGCAGCCGGCCGAATCCACCACCACGTTGAGACCCTGGGTTTCGGCCACGTGGCGGAACAGGCCTTCAGCCATGGGCGAGCGGCAGATGTTACCAAGACAGACGAACAGGATATGCATGGGGTGAATTCCGGTTGGCAAGGGCGCGATTTCAGGCCAGTCTTATGCCATATTGGTGATGCGGAGCAAAAACATGAGTGCACAAAAACTGAATGACGCAGAGCGTGACAGCGCGCTGGCTGAGCTGGACGGTTGGAACCTTGTGGACGACCGGGACGCTATGGCCAAGACCTTCACCTTCAAGAACTTCAATGAGGCGTTCGGCTGGATGAGCCGGGTGGCTATGGCTGCGGAAAAGATGGATCATCATCCGGAATGGTTCAACGTATACAAAACCGTGGAGGTGACGCTCGCCACCCACGATGTGGGCGGGTTGTCAAATTTGGACATAGAACTGGCAAAGAAGATGGATAAAATGGCCGGCTAATGGTCCGCGGAGGGCGGATCCTGTAAAAACATAATGCGAATCGATCCCATCTGAACGTTAGGACGAAAAATGACACACCACGTCAGCAAGTTTCTCGGTCTCCTTGTTGCTGCAATGATCTTTGCGCTCTCGCAGAGCGGCGCAGCGTATGCGGCAGAGTGTAAGGGGAAGACAAAATCGGCCTGTGACCGCGACAGTTCTTGTGTTCATGTGGCCGGCTACACCCGCTCCGACGGAGCGAAGGTGAAAGCATACTGCCGCAATAAGGGCGGCAATGGTTCGTCCAAGAGCGCGAAGAAATCTTCGACCAAAAAGAAAACAGCCAAAAAGTCCAGCGACAGCAAGACCGCCGACAAAAAGAAAGACGCGAAGAAAAAAACGGCTGCGAAAAAAAGTCCCACCAAAAAGTCAGCCGAGAAAAAGAGTGCGACCAAAAAATCGACGGCTAAGAAAAAGAGCGCGACTAAGAAATCCACCGCTAAGAAAAAGAGCACAACCAAAAAAACCAAAACAAAATCAAAGGCTAAGAGCAAGAAATCCACGGGCTCATCTTGATTTCACCCAATGCTCGGGGCGCGTGCGCGCCTCGTGCGGGTTGCTTGCCTTAAGCCCTGTCTCTTCACCAGGCTGGGTGGGGAGTTCACGGATATCCTCTTCATACGACACGGGCTCGATGTCTTCCTCGGCATCGGGCTCTTCTTCATTCTCAACGTTTGCCCAGTCTCCTGCCTTGCGTCCGGCTATGCGCCAATAGACGGCGCCGCCCAAGGCGCCTGCAAACAGGAAGAACTGAAAATCGCCGGTGCCCTGAAAGGGCAGGCCGCGCCACATGACCAGACACACCAGCATGCCGCCCAAAACATAGTACAGCCAGTGGCGGATCTTCATGGCTTCAGCAATGAGGCCAACAGCGAGAGCCGGCAAGGCGCCAAGGATCATGAGGAGCACTGTCAAAAACAGCAGCGAGACAACCGAGTGCGTCAATGGCGCCAGCTCGCCTGAACCGGTCATGGTCTTTTGGACAAGCGCCAGAATGGTCGCCCCGCCTAGAACGCATGCGCCGGTGGCGAAGGCAGCGACCACATAGCCGATCAGAATACGCCTCAGTCTCAAAAAGACCGGCTTCATCCCCCTCACCCGGCTTGGCGTTCCAGCTCGGCGCGGGCCTTGGCCTTCAAGCGTTCGGAGGCTGATTTCAGCTGACCGCAGGCGGCCATGATATCGCGTCCGCGCGGGGTGCGCACCGGGCTCGAATACCCTGCCCTGTTCACAATCTCCGCAAAGGCCTCAATGGTGTCCCAGTCGGAGCATTCGTGCGGCGAGCCGGGCCACGGGTTGTAGGGGATAAGGTTGACCTTGGCGGGAATGCCCTTCAGCAGCTGCACCAGCTCTTTGGCATGTTTGGGGCTGTCATTGACGCCTTTCAGCATCACATATTCAAACGTGATGCGGCGCGCGTTGGAGAGGCCCGGATAGGCCCGGCAGGCGTCCAGCAGCTCTTTGATGGGGAACTTCTTATTAAGCGGCACCAGATGGTTGCGGATCTCATCACGGGTGGCGTGGAGCGATATGGCGAGCATAACGCCGATTTCCTCGCCGCAGCGCTCGATCATAGGCACCACGCCGGAGGTGGATAAAGTGATGCGCCGCTTGGAGAGCGACAGGCCTTCATTGTCGCTGATGATCTCCATGGCCGCTTTCACATTGTCGAAATTGTAGAGCGGCTCACCCATACCCATCAGCACCATATTCGTGACGTAGCGCCCGCCCACGGGAGCATCGCGGTTTTCCGCCAGGGCTGCCGGCCATTCGCCCAGCCTGTCACGGGCCACCATTAGTTGCTGGACAATCTCCCCGGCGGTCAGGTTGCGCACCAGCGTTTGGGTGCCCGTGTGGCAGAACGAGCAGGTCAGCGTGCACCCCACCTGGCTGGAGACACACAAGGTTCCTCGGTTCTCTTCCGGGATGTACACAGTCTCCACCTCATGGCGGGCGCCCCAGGGATCGGGCGCCAGGCGCAGCAGCCATTTTCGCGTGCCGTCGATGGATATCTGCTCGGTGACGATCTCGGGGCGTGCCAGGGTGAACTGCTCGGCCAGCTGTTCGCGCAGGGCTTTTGAGACATTGGTCATCTCATCAAACTGGCTGACGCCTTTGTTGTAGGCCCACTGCCAGATCTGGCTGGCACGCATGCGCACTTGCCGCTCCGGGAGCCCCATGTCCTTGAACGCCTCGACCAGCTCTTTGCGGGTGAGGCCAATGATGGCTTGACGCGGATCGGCGTCCACCGGCGTGCGGGCAACGGTCGGCGCATTGGAGTTGGCGCGGGCAATATCGAGGCTTGCAGCCATTGCGGGTTGATCCTGAATGTTGAGGGCTGATTATCCCAGATCAGCCGCGAATGCGCAAACCGCCTATTTGCAGGCGTCCGAGATGGCCTTCATAGCTGCGGTGACACCGTCCAGGGAGTATGTGTCCTTGGTCTTTGTGCCCCGCCAGGACGTTCCGCGTACGATCATCTTGTTGCCGCGCTTCATGGCCAGCACTGCCTGGCGGTCTTTTTGCGTGGTGTCGAGCCAGGCGCCATCGCCATCGGTGATCATGGTGAAGGCCGAGGAATCAATTGTCAGCGCCGCTGTGCTGTCTTTCTTGAAGTTATAGCCGATGATTGTGTTCACCATGCTCTTATGGGTGACCAGAAAATGGACCGGATCCCGGCGCACATTCTTCGGCTCGGTTTCAATCGGCTTGGATGCGATGTAGCACTCAGTGCCGGAATTGCCTTTGAGGGAATATGCCGTCCACTTGCCATAGGTGCCGATGGATTGCGGCTCCTGGGCCAAAGCTGTGGTGCTGAGTGCAATAAGCCCGGCAAACATCGCAAGGCCTTTGAGTTGCAGTTTTGGCAATGTCGTCATGTCGTCCTCAGGATCGGCTGAACATCTCGGTTGCACAGCTAAACCTATACGCTGTCAACTGATTTGTCCGCCTGTCGTGCCTCATGTCGCCCGGTCATCATCCCTGTCGTCCGAACAGGGCAAAAATTTGGCAACTGTTTAGTGCGCCGCTCAATTATGGTCAACAACCGGTTAACGGTAAGTGGATGTCGCGGCAATCAATGCGCGAATGCCAGGTCACTTGGTGCGAATTTTCGGCCCGCCCTGCACGTGAGACTTTGGTGTTTCCGGGGCTTGGCCGGGCATGGTCGGCCGGCGTGCAAAGCTGCCCAGACTTGTGATGCGGTCATACATAACGATTGATCCTGCGGTTGCCACGTTGATGCAAAAGGATGTGGGGATTTTGATCGTGTGTTTACAGTGGGCCAGCATTTCGGGCGACAAACTGCCCCGCTCGGGCCCGAACACGTAGGCGGCTTTGGCAGGATGGCGGAAGCTGGGCAGGTCTACAGCGTCGTCCAGAAGCTCAACGCCCACCAGCACGCAATCTGTCGGGAGGGCCATCTCCTGCACCGACGACCAACGGTAAAACGGCAGTTGGCTGTGGGTTTTCGAAGTATCTGAGGGGGCCCGGCCCGCCTTGGGATGGGCGGCCACGGTGAACACGAAGCTTGCGCCGAAGGCATGGGCCGAACGCACCATGTTGCCCACGTTCATAGGCTTGGAAATTCCTTCAACTCCAATGGCAAAATAGCCGCGCATACCGCTCGTCCGCTGGTGTCCTGTGGCTCCTTATCGGCCAAGAGGTGCTGATTGATCAAGACTTGCGCCATTGCATTGCCGTGCGGGTTTGGAGTAGGCCTCTGGCAGAACAATTCGCAGGAGAGCGCAAGTCCCATGAAGGCGATCGTCAGTACACATTCGGGCCCGCCCGACACATTGGTTTTGGAAGAGGTTGCGGACCCTACACCAGGACCTGGCGAGGTGTTGGTAAAGGTGGATTCTGCGGCCCTTAACTTTTTTGACACGCTCATTATTGAGGACAAGTATCAGTATAAACCGGAGCGGCCCTTCTCCCCGGGTGCGGAGTTTGCCGGCAGTGTTGAAGCGCTCGGCGATGGGGTGACCGGTTTTGAGATCGGGCAGCGCGTGATGGGCCATTCAGGCTGGGGCGCCTGCCGGGAAAAGATGGTGGTGGTTTCCGACAAAGTGGTCGCACTGCCGGACGCCATCAGCTTTGAAGCTGCTGCCGGGCTGACCGTCACCTATGGCACCACAATTCATGGCTTGCGAGACAGGGCAGATCTGAAACCTGGTGAAACCTTGGCGGTGCTTGGCGCGGCCGGTGGTGTGGGTCAGGCGGCTGTGGAAATCGGGAAAGCCATGGGCGCGCGGGTGATCGCCTGTGCTTCGTCTGAAGAAAAACTAGCGTTCTGCCGCGATCTTGGAGCCGACGACACCCTGAACTATAGCGAAGTCAGTCTAAAAGACGCACTTAAGGAGATGACCGGCGGGAAGGGCGCTGACGTGGTCTATGATCCGGTGGGCGCTGATCTGGCCGAGCAGGCTGTGCGGGCAACCGCTTGGAACGGGCGCTTTCTGGTCATTGGTTTCGCTGCCGGAACAATCCCAAAGATTCCTTTGAATTTGGTGTTGTTGAAGGGGTGTGCGTTGGTTGGTGTGTTCTGGGGCTCTTTTGCCGAGCGGACACCGGAGGCGCATCGCAGCAATATGGAGATGATCTTGAACTGGGTGGCTGAAGGGAAAATCCGTCCACATATTGATCAGACCTACAGCTTGGCCGATACGCCCGTCGCGCTGAAGGCGTTGGCGGAGCGCAAAGTGATGGGCAAAGTGATCATCAAGCCCTAAGCGCCTGATCCCTGCCGCTCCCCTGCGCAGGCAGGGGGGTCATTGCGCAGACCTTTCGCCGGGACGTGCGGAAATTGTCGGCTAAAAAGATGGATTCTGCCAAACGAACCCAATTTCGCGTAATACGCTGAATTCAAACATGAATCCAGGCTATTTGGCCTTTATGAGTGAGTTTCGCGACGGCGCAAGCGCGCGGCAAAAAAGCCATCCATTCCAGGCGCATGACTTGGCAGTGTGCGCAGGTCACCATCGGCCGTAATCGCCTCGGGCATCTTCAGCTGATCAGCTTCGGTGATGGGCAACCGCTCGATTAAGGGATCTTCAGACAACAGCTTGGCCACCTGCCTTTCACCTTCCTCGGGCTGCAGCGAACACGTGCAATAGACCAGCAAGCCGCCGGGCTTCACCAATCGCACCGCCTTGCGCAGCAAAGCAGCCTGTAGACTGATCAGTTTTCTGACATCGCCCTTGGTTTTCACATGGGGAATGTCAGGATGACGGCGGATGGTTCCGGTGGCGCTGCAGGGTGCATCCAGCAGCACCGCATCGGCCGGGCTGGCCTCGGAGAGCTCCAGCACGTCGCCGTGCATGCAGGTGGCTTCAAGGTTCAGACGGGCCAGGTTCTCCTTTAACCGCTCTATCCGGTGTGCCGAACTTTCCACCGCGGTGACCTTGGCGCCCGCTGCGGCGAGTTGAGCGGTTTTCCCGCCAGGCGCGGCGCAGAGATCGTACACATGGGCACCCGCCACGTCTCTCAAAAGCAGGGCGGGCAGAGTGGCCGCCACATCCTGAACCCACCAGGCGCCCTGTTCGTACCCTTCGAGCCGCTCGATGCGTCCGCCGCCATTGAGGCGTAGCGACACCGGCCCCACCTCTTCGGCATTCAGCGTGCTGGCCCAGGTGGCACGGTCCGTCGGCACGGTGAGATCCAGCGGCGGCTCGCTCAGGTGCGCTTCAGCAATGGCCCGTGCACCGGGGCCGCCATAGGCCTTGGTCCAGCTTTCATAAAGCCAGCCGGGTGCGCTCAGGCGCGCGGCATCCTGCCTGGCCAGAGCCTCAGCACCTTCGCGGTCAATCCGGCGCAAAACGGCGTTGACGTATCCGCCGAGCTTGCGCCCGCCCCGCCGATCGTAAGCGATCGCTTTGACGGCAAGGTCGATCGCCGCATGGGCCGGCACGCGCATGAAGAGGATCTGGGCCGCCCCGGCCAGGAGCGTTTCATAAGCGGCGCCGGATTTCTTCCGGTTAAGGGGCTTGTCTGAAAACGCGGCAATCAGCGCGTCGATCTGGCCTTTGCGCCGCAGCGCAGTGGACACCAGGCTGCGGGCGAATGCTCGGTCTTTTTGTGTGAGGCTGGTCAACAGGCCGCTCTCAGCTGACCTGGCCAAGGTGGTGTCCAGGGGGCGGCCATCAGTTAAGACCCGCGATAAGATTTCAATGGCGGCGCGGCGGGCATTAAGGCCAACCTGATGGGCCCGGCGCGTGCGCGCCCGCGAGGAGGTTTCGGTCACGGTCTTACGGCAAGTCCTGGTTTCAGCTGGCTCTTATTAGCCCCAAGGACCGCTTTTGTCTCCTGATTGCGGCGGACCGCCCCAAGGACCGCCGGGGCCGGGCTGCGGCTCTTCGGCATAGCTTGGCCGGTTAATGCTATGGGCGGGCCGGCTTGGTGTCCCCCATTCGGCAGCCAGCTGCTGCAGCGCCTCGATCCGGTTGGTCGGGTTCGGGTGGGTGGAGAAGAGATTGTCCATACGCGCCCCGGACAGCGGGTTGATGATGAACATGTGGGCGGTGGCCGGATTGGCTTCGGCGCTGTGGTTCTCCACGC
Source organism: Pseudomonadota bacterium (assembly GCA_039180225.1). Classification (GTDB taxonomy): domain Bacteria; phylum Pseudomonadota; class Alphaproteobacteria; order Rhizobiales; family CAJQND01; genus JAAEUE01. The sequence continues at coordinate 2,028 of JBCDDQ010000046.1, read as the reverse complement.
GCTCGGCCATGCCGGAGATCTTGCGCAAGGCATTGGCCAAGGCCATGGGATTCCGGCAAATCATGGCGCCCAGCTTGTCGGCGGAATACTCCCGGGTTCTGGAAATGGCCATTTGTACCACCATGGCTGCCATGGGCGCCAAGATGACCATGGCCAGTGTGCCGATCATTCCGAACGGACTGTTGCGCCCGCGCCCGCCGAAAAACATGCCGAAGTTGGCGAGCATGGAGACCGCGCCGGCGAGAGTGGCCGTGATGGTCATGATCAACGTGTCGCGGTTTTTGATGTGCGCCAATTCGTGCGCAATCACGCCACCAAGCTCATCTTTGTTGAGCATCTGCATGAGCCCTGTGGTGCAGGCCACGGCCGCGTTTTCGGGGTTTCGGCCCGTTGCAAAGGCATTGGGCTGTGGGTTGTCCATCAGATAAACCTTGGGCATGGGCAATTCGGCCTGCCGCGCCAGTTGTGCCACCTGATTGTAGTAGCCCGGATGAGACGATGCGGTGACCTCGGTGGCGCCATGCATGCGCAGCACCATCTTGTCGGAGTTCCAATAGGCAAAGACGTTCATGCCGATGGACACAACAAGGGCAATCAACATACCGGCCTCGCCGCCAATGACGAAGCCCACGCCGAGAAACAGCGCGGTCATGCCGGCGATCAAAATGCCAGTGCGCATCATATTCATCTGTTCTTCGGGGCCTTTCTTGAACCGTTGAGCCAATTGGACGTATATGTTGGGTGCCTATTGGGATTTCGCAAGGTAATCCGTACTCAAATGACAGATTCGCCAGATACACCGAAAAAGACGCTTACACCCGAAGCGGAGCGCGCGCTTGCAGAAGCGAAAGCACGCCGCGACGAGATCGACGCCAAGGCGGCGGCCCAGCCCAAAGAGACGAACGGACGCGGCGGTTTAGACCCCGTGCGCTATGACGATTGGGAAGTGAAAGGCATCGCCAGCGACTTCTGAGCTCGGGTGATGCCAAAAACAAACGGCGCGCCACCTCTGCTCTTGGTGTGCGCGCCGTTGCGGACCCAATTGGATCCGGGAGGACCATATGCCGGAGGCGTTAGACCACCTCAACTTTTGCGCCAACCCTGACGCGGTTGTAGAGGTCGATGACTTCCTCGTTCAGCATGCGGATGCAGCCCGATGACATGGCCCGGCCGATGGTGTGTGGGGCGTTGGTGCCATGGATGCGATATAGGGTGTCTTTCTTGCCCTGGAACAGATAAAGCGCACGAGCGCCCAGCGGGTTTTTCGGGCCGCCTTCCATGCGGTTTGGAAGCTGGCGGCCGTACTGTTTAAGCTCGCGGGCGATCATTTCCTTGGGCGGATGCCAGGCTGGCCATTCTGCCTTGCGGGCAATGTGGGCTCTGCCTTTCCAGTTAAAGCCGGCGCGGCCGACGCCCACGCCATACTCAATGGCCTTGCCGTCTTCCAGCACAAACCAGAGCTTGCGCCGGCGCGTGTTGATCAGAATAGAACCGGGCGGACGGCCCGTGGGATCACTGACGAACTTCTTGCCGCGGTAACGGTTCCAGGTGTCGCCGGAGCCGAAATTGTAGCGAGTTCTGCCAGCTAAGGCCGGAAGTGCCCCAAGGGTGACAGCAGCTGTGCCGCCGATAACAGATGTGAACAGACGTGAAAGAACGCCTCTACGTGTAAGGCTCATGGCCCTATCTCCTCCACTCTTGAAGAGAGTTAACTCATCCCAGACTAACAGCCTGGAAGTATGACTAAGGAAAGTTGAAAACTGCTAAACGATGGGAGGTCGGGCCCTAAAGCAAGAGCCGGTCGGTCCGCGCATGCATGTGAGCGTAGGAATGCGGCAGGCCCCGGGCGAGGCACCAATCTGGTGGCGGATCCTGGGCCGCTATGGCCGCCGAAACATGGGCCAGTGGCTTTGTGTCCGGCTTTGCCGTTACCGCCAGTTCGTCGCGCCTTTGTTCCGGCACGATAACCGGAGCAAGCAGGGCCATCCAGCCGCCGCAACAGGACAAACATGGCAGGTTTGATGGATT
>JBCDDQ010000045.1:0-21052 GCA_039180225.1 Pseudomonadota bacterium | reverse complement strand
GCTTTGGCCACGGTAAGGCTCGTGAGGTGCCGGAAGCCATCCGTAAAGCAACGGAAACGGCTAAGAAAGCCATGATCCGCGTTCCTTTGCGCGAAGGCCGTACGCTGCACCACGATGTGGCCGGCCGCCACGGGGCAGGGCGCGTCACTTTGCGGGCAGCGCCTCCTGGAACCGGTATCATCGCCGGTGGTCCTATGCGCGCCGTTTTCGAAACTGTTGGCATGCAGGACGTGGTCGCCAAGTCGGTTGGCACGTCCAACCCATACAACATGGTGCGCGCCACGTTTGATGCGCTGAAGCGTGAAGCAAGCCCGCGTTCAGTGGCCTCGCGCCGCGGCAAGAAGGTGAGCGAGATCGTCGCCCGCCGCCGTGACCAGGCCGCCACTGCTGAATAAGGCAGGGCCTAAAGGACAAGACAGATGGCAGAGAAAAAAGCTGGCAAGCAAATCACTGTTGAGCAGATCGGCAGCCCGATCCGCCGCCCGAAAGATCAGCGGGCGACATTGGTGGGCCTCGGTCTCAACAAAATGCACCGCCGCCGCACCCTGGAGGACACTCCTCAAGTGCGTGGCATGATTGCCAAGGTGTCGCACCTTGTGCGCGTGGTAGACAACGCTTAGTGGCGCCTTGCCCTAAGGCGAAATGAAGAGAGATCGGGCCCATGAAGCTCAATGAAATCAGCGATAACGATGGCGCAACCAAGACCCGCAAGCGTGTGGGCCGTGGCGTTGGATCAGGAACCGGCAGAACCTCCTCAAGGGGTCATAAGGGTCAGAAATCGCGCTCAGGCGTTGCAATCAAAGGCTTTGAAGGCGGTCAAATGCCGCTTCACCGGCGCCTGCCAAAGCGCGGCTTTAACAACCTTTTTGGCAAGGAATACAACGAGATAAATCTTGGTCAGGTGCAGAAGTACATTGATGCCAAGAAGCTTGATGCCAAGAAGCCGGTGAACCTGGAAGCGCTTATGGAAGGCGGCTTCATCAAGAAGAAACTGGACGGCGTGCGTCTGTTGGCCAATGGCGAACTGACGGGTAAGGTGTCGTTTGAAGTTGCCGGTGCGTCCAAGGCAGCCATTGCGGCCGTTGAGAAGGCCGGTGGCAGCGTCACAATTCTTGAGAAGCCCAAAGAGCTGGGTGACGGCAAACGGGCGCAGCGCAAAAAAGATGCAATGGCAAAGCGTGAAGCGCGGGCGCAAGAGTAATTTTGACTTGATTTCCGGCAAGCTAGCCCCGATCTTCTGCGAACGCCACAACTTGCCGGTCCGGAAGGGACGATGAATGGCTTCAGCTGCTGAACAATTAGCCGCCAATATCAATTTTGGTGCGATCGCCAAAGCCGAAGATCTGAAGAAACGGATCTGGTTCACGCTCGGTGCACTGCTGGTGTACCGTCTGGGCACCTATATCCCCATCCCGGGCATCGACCCGGTTGAACTCGGCCGCCTGGTTGAGCAGAATGCCTCAGGTATTCTGGGCTGGATCAACGGCCTGGCCGGGGGAGCGCTGGGCCGCATGGCCATCTTCGCCCTCAATATCATGCCCTATATCTCCGCCTCGATCATCATGCAGTTGATGACGACGGTCTCGCCCCATCTTGAGCAGCTCAAGAAGGAAGGCGAGCAGGGGCGCAAACAGATCAACCAATACACCCGCTACGGGACAGTGATTCTGGCCGCCATGCAGGCCTACGGGATTGCGATCGGGCTTGAGGGCTCCGGGCAAGTGGTGGTGGATCCCGGGTGGTTCTTCAGGGCCACAACGGTGATCACGCTTGTGGGCGGCACCGTGTTCCTCATGTGGCTCGGTGAGCAGATTACGGCTCGTGGCATCGGTAACGGTATCTCGCTGATCATCTTCGCCGGTATCGTGGCTGAACTGCCTGGTGCTCTCGCCGGCACCCTGGAACTTGGCCGTCAGGGCATCCTGTCCACTTACGTGATCTTGGGCTTTGCCGTCATGGCCATCGCCGTGATCATGTTCATCGTCTTCGTGGAGCGCGCCCAGCGACGATTACTGGTGCAGTATCCAAAGCGTCAGGTGGGCAACAAGATGTTCCAGGGGGATTCGTCCCATCTTCCCTTGAAGCTCAACACAGCCGGGGTGATCCCACCGATCTTCGCCTCCTCCCTTTTGTTGCTACCTATCACGGTGGCCAACCTCAGCCAGGGCGGTCCGGAATGGCTCACCACTGTAACCGCGCTGCTTGGCCCGGGGCAGCCGCTGTTCCTGGCCCTCTTCGCCGGCATGATCATCTTCTTCTGCTTCTTCTACACGGCCATCGTGTTCAACCCGAAGGACACGGCTGATAACTTGAAGAAGTATGGAGGGTTCATACCCGGAATCCGTCCGGGCGAACGAACTGCAGAATATATCGACTATGTGCTGACTCGAATCACGGTCGTCGGGGCGCTATACTTGACCATTGTGTGCTTGCTGCCAGAAGCGATCCGGGCCAACGCGGGCCGAATTCCCTTCTATTTTGGCGGCACATCGTTGCTCATTGTCGTGTCGGTGACCATGGATACTGTTGCCCAACTTCAAAGCCATCTGCTGGCCCACCAATATGAGGGTCTGATCAAGAAGACCAAGTTGCGTGGAGCGCGCAACCGGTGAAGCTGATCTTCCTCGGCCCGCCTGGTGCCGGTAAGGGGACGCAGGCTAAACGCATTGAGCAGGTTCATAATCTGGTGCAGCTCTCCACCGGCGACATGTTGCGCGCGGCCATTGCCTCCGGCAGCGAGGTGGGTAAGGAAGCCAAAGCGGTGATGGATGACGGCAACCTGGTCTCTGATGAGATTGTGGTGGGCATTGTGTCAGAACGCTTGAAAGACAAAGATTTGGACAATGGCTTCATCCTGGACGGCTTTCCGCGCACTGTCGGCCAGGCCAAAGCGCTGGATCATATGCTCGCAGAAAGTGGCGATGCCTTGGATGCGGTCATTCAGATCAACGTAGATGATGAGTTCCTGGTCGATCGAATCACCGGCCGCTACACCTGCGCCAATTGCGGCAAGGGTTATCACGACACGTTTGAACGCCCGAAAGAGGAGGGGGTGTGCGACCGCTGCGGCTCCACCGAGTTCAGCAGACGTCCGGACGACAATCCGAGAACCGTTCGCGAGCGCCTAAATGCGTACCACGCAGAGACGGCGCCGCTGCTGCCATATTATGACCAAAAGGGCATTTTGAAGACAATTGACGGGATGGTGGAGATCGAACAGGTCACCGGTCAAATAGACGAGGTGTTGAACGCGATACAGTAAGGCCGTGTTGGTGTTTTATTCAGTTGACGGGGACGCTGAAGAAGACTAGAAAACGGCCACAATTTGAAAGTTGCAAGTGGCTAGCGCCCGGGCTGGGAGATTTGTCCGGAGGCTGGCCTTCGCGCACTTCGAAACCCCGATCAGATGAGATCACGCCGAAAAGGCACTTTTGCGGGATCGGACAACTGGAGAACTGAAACGTGGCACGTATTGCTGGCGTCAACATTCCGACGAATAAGCGGGTCGAGATCGCTTTGACCTACATTCACGGTATCGGCCGGACCAAGGCCAAAGAAATTTGCGGCAAGCTCTCCATTCCCGCCGAACGGCGCGTGAATGAACTGAGCGATGCAGAGACCATTCAGATCCGCGAGACGATCGATGCGGACTACCTGGTGGAGGGTGACCTGCGCCGTGAGAACGCAATGAACATCAAGCGCCTGATGGATCTGGGCTGCTACCGTGGCTTACGCCACCGCCGTGGCCTGCCGGTTCGCGGTCAGCGCACCCACACCAATGCCCGGACCCGCAAAGGCCCGGCTAAGGCAATTGCCGGTAAAAAGAAGTAATTTTTCCGCTCAAGGACAACGTAAAGATGGCCAAGGATAAAGCGCGCCTGCGCCGTAAGGAACGCAAAAACATCACCTCTGGTGTGGCGCATGTGAACGCAAGCTTCAACAACACAATGATCACCATCACCGACGTGCAAGGCAACACGATCTCGTGGGCCTCTGCGGGCATGATGGGTTTTAAAGGCTCGCGGAAATCAACCCCGTTTGCGGCCCAGGTGGCTGCAGAGGATGCGGGCAAGAAAGCGCAAGAGCACGGCATGAACACATTGGAAGTGGAAGTGCGGGGCCCAGGGTCCGGCCGCGAGAGCGCATTGCGCGCGCTGCAGTCGGTCGGCTTCCAAATCACATCCATTCGCGATGTGACGCCGATCCCGCACAATGGCTGCCGCCCCCCGAAGCGGCGCCGCGTCTAGCTGAGGCAGAAGTTTGTTTGCGGCCTTCTCCGCTCGTGGGGCCGCAAGGGTTTGAGTAGCAACAGAAGTGAACAACTTATCTCAAGGTGCCGGACGGGAGAGGCGGAGCCCCACATTGGCACTTGAGACATGAGGGCACGAACGTGATTCAGAATAACTGGCAAGAATTGATCAAGCCCACGAAGCTTGAGATCAAACCTGGGCTTGATGCCCAGCGTACGGCGACCATCGTGGCTGAACCGCTGGAGCGCGGCTTTGGCGTCACTTTGGGCAACGCCTTGAGGCGTGTTTTGTTGTCGTCGCTCCAGGGCGCGGCTGTGAACTCTGTGCAAATCGACGGTGTGCTGCACGAGTTCTCGTCCATTTCCGGCGTGCGTGAAGATGTGACGGACATGGTCCTCAACATCAAGGAAATCGCTCTGCGCATGCATGTGGAAGGCCCCAAGCGGCTGATCTTGCGCAAAGAGGGTCCGGGCTCTGTGACCGCTGGGGACATTGAAGAAACCGCAGACATTGAAATCCTGAACCCTGATCATGTGCTCTGCACGCTCGATGAAGATGCAGACATTCGGATGGAGTTCACGGTTTCGGTCGGCAAAGGCTATGTGCCCGCAGACCGCAACCGTCCAGAAGATGCACCGATCGGTCTAATCCCGGTCGACTCGCTCTACAGCCCGGTGAAGCGCGTGTCCTACAAGGTTGAGAACACCCGCGAAGGTCAGATCCTTGACTATGACAAGCTGACCATGACGCTGGAAACCGATGGCTCCGTGTCGGCGGAAGACGCCGTGGCCTTTGCCGCTCGGATCCTGCAAGACCAACTCCAGACCTTCATCAACTTCGAAGAGCCGCAAAAGGCGGAGGTGCAGGAAGTTCAGCCGGAGCTGGAGTTCAACGCCGCCCTGCTGAAGAAGGTGGACGAACTGGAGCTTTCTGTGCGCTCGGCGAACTGCTTGAAGAACGATAATATCGTTTATATCGGCGACCTTATTCAGAAGTCCGAGGGCGAAATGCTGCGCACGCCGAACTTCGGCCGCAAGTCGCTGAACGAAATCAAGGAAGTACTGGCCCAAATGGGTCTGCACCTTGGTATGGAAGTTCCCAATTGGCCGCCGGAAAATATTGACGATCTGGCCAAGCGTTTTGAAGATCAATACTGAGTTGGCGGCGAGTCACCTCAGGTAAGGTGTTAGTTTAAGGAGAAGACAGATGCGCCATGGTTTTAGACAGCGCCGTCTGAACAGAACGTCCAGTCACCGCAAGGCGATGTTTGCCAATATGGCTGCATCGCTGATCAAGCATGAGCAGATCGTCACGACCCTGCCCAAAGCGAAGGAGTTGCGGCCGATTGTGGAGAAGCTGGTGACCCTTGGAAAGCGCGGCTCCTTGCACGCGCGCCGTCAGGCCATCAGTCAGATCCAGGACAAGACCCAGGTGAGAAAGCTGTTCGACACGCTGGCCACGCGCTATGCGGAACGCAATGGCGGTTACATTCGGATCATGAAAGCCGGGTTCCGCTACGGGGACAATGCACCGATGGCGGTGATTGAGTTTGTTGACCGCGATCCGGATGCCAAGGGTCAGGATTCCGGCCCCACCCAGGACGTCGCCGCAGAAGAGGCGGAAACCGAGGGTGCCGCAGCATAAGCGCGAAGAAACGTTTTCAAACAAAGGGCGGGTCCTTCAGGAGCCGCCCTTTTTTATTGCTGAGAGCATGGTTTCAAGCTCAACGCGATACTCCTCCGTTGCGCTTTCGCCTTTGGGGCTGAGGGCGTAGATGCCTTTGGCCACCCGCTCGAACCAGCCATAGTGATTGTCCGCCATCAGACGCCGGGCATTGGTTACTTCCGCCGTCTTAGCCACCTGGGCCGCCTTGGTTGGGCCGTTTTCTGACAGAATATGGAGACAGCGCAAAGCGTCCTGGCGGTAAGCGGTCATAAGCCCACGGCGTGTGGACCCGCCCGTGTTCGGGTCGCCCACCAGCCGTGTGAACTCCCGCAAAAGCCTGGTTTGCTTGCGTTTGGAGAGGCGCGGTTTGTAGGGGGTGGGATCCAGCACTGCGTCCACAACACCGTCTTTCATGCGAACGGTCAAAAGACCAAGCCCCAGGCGTCGGCACAAGGCCCGATTATTGCGCACGGCCTTCTGAAAGGCTTTCCCGGTGATCCGGGGCACCGCCACATAGACGGCGTCTGTGATGGCCTGACGCTCGACAGCTTGGTGAAACAAGGAGAGCGAGAAGCGCGCTTTCATCTCAACGATAACCGGGGCTTCTTCACCCCGCATCGCCACCACGTCTGCGGCACCCACCTCGCTTTTTACCTCATAACCCTGGCCCTCCAAGAACTGCTTTATGGGGGCGTAGAGATCAGTTTCTTTCAAAGCGGCTTGGACCATATGCGTCCATAGACTGATCCGAGCTTGAGTCTCAACCAAGAGCAGCTTCCTTGAGGCCCAAACAGCGCGGTGTTAGACTGTGCCTCTGAACGGGGCAGGGGATCACGGCAGCACTGCTGCGCTTAGCTTTAGGAGACATTTTATGACGACAGCGACCATCTCCCGGCGCATTTTGATTGCGGCGGTGGCCGGCTTTGCCTTCATGGCAGCCCCTACCCAGGCGGCCGAACAGATCGTGGACAAGATCCATTTCTTAATTCCAGGCGGCGCCGGCGGCGGCTGGGATGGCACGGCGCGGGGCACTGGCGAGGCGCTCACCAAGTCTGGTCTGGTGGGATCGGCCTCCTATGAGAATATGTCCGGTGGCGGTGGCGGCAAGGCCATTGGCTTTCTGATTGAGAATGCCAAATCCAACCATGGTACCTTGATGGTCAACTCCACACCTATCGTGATCCGCTCGCTCGTCGGGCGTTTCCCGCATAATTTCCGTGATCTCACGATGATTGCCGGCACGATCGGGGACTACGCGGCGTTTGTGGTGCGCAATGATAGCCCTCTTGCGTCCTTCAAAGACCTGGTGGCGGCGTTCAAGGAAAATCCGCGGAAGGTGGCTGTGGGCGGGGGGTCAGTGCCGGGTGGCATGGATCACATCGTCGTCGCTCAAGCCATGCAGGCGGCAGGTGAAGACCCGACCAAGGTGAAATACATCCCCTATGACGCGGGCGGCAAAGCAATGGCCTCGCTCTTGTCCGGCGAGATCAGTGCTCTCTCCACGGGCTTTTCTGAGGCCGTGGCTATGGCCAAGGCTGGTGAGGTCAGGATCATTGGTGTGACGTCGTCGGCACGCATTGATGCGGCCCCCGATGCACCCACTTTGAAAGAACAAGGCTATGACGCGGAATTCGTCAATTGGCGCGGGTTCTTCGCTGCACCCGGGTTACCGGCAGAAAAGGCGGATGCCTACCGTAAGGCGATCGCAGCCATGTATGACACGCCGGAATGGGAAGCCGTTCGGGCGCGCAATGGTTGGGTGAATATTCACAATCCGGGCGCTGATTTCACCGCTTTCCTGGAAAAGCAGGAAGGGATCATCAAGGATCTGATGACCAAGCTTGGCTTCCTGTGAACCGGTGGGCGTCATGGCCTTAGACAAATGGATCGCAGTGTTTTTTCTGCTCCTCTGCCTGATCTATGGCTACGCATCGTTCACGTATCCTTTGTTGCCGTTTGAGCGCAACATGGCGTTCCTGCCGAATACCTTGCCCATGGTTCTTTCCGTTGCAGGAGCAGCGCTGGCCCTGACGATTTTGCTCAGCCCGTCCGCCAAAACCGATGAGGAAGCCGCGCCGCCGGGGGACATTGATGTGGCCAAACTGGGAAACTATCAGTTCCGGCCTGCCTTGGCTCTTATTGCGGCCATGATCCTCTACGCCCTGGCATTGCGCCCGGTCGGGTTTCTGGCGGCCACCACATTGTTTCTGGTGGGAACCGGCTGGATCCTTGGTGAGCGCAAGCTTCATGTCATGATACCGGTGGCGCTGATCGGGGCCGCAACGGTGTGGTTCTTGGTGCAGGAGATGTTGGGCATCTTCTTGCGTCCTTTGCCGGGTTGGCTGAGCTGATGTGGGACGGCATCATGATGGGCCTTTCCACGGCCCTGTCGCTCCAGAACCTGGCTATGGTTATCGCGGGGTGCCTTCTGGGGACATTTATCGGAATGCTGCCGGGGCTTGGCCCCATGTCGATCATAGCCATCATGATCCCGGTGGCGATCAAGATTGGAGATCCCTCCGCCGCACTGATCTTATTGGCCGGGGTCTATTACGGCGCCATCTTCGGCGGCTCCACGTCCTCCATCCTCATCAACGCGCCGGGTGTGGCCGGCACTGTGGCCTCATCGTTCGACGGGTATCCTCTGGCGCGGCAGGGCAAGGCCGGCAAAGCGCTCACCATTGCCGCCATATCGTCGTTTGCCGGCGGCACCGTGGGGGCCATTTTGCTCATGGGCTTTGCGCCGGCTTTGTCCAGCGTGGCACTGCTCTTCCACTCGGCGGAGTATTTTGCGCTTATGGTGGTGGGGTTGTCGGCCATCGCGGCCTTTGCGGGCACAGGCAAAGTGGCCAAGGCACTGATGATGACCGTGATCGGTCTGATCCTGTCCACGGTAGGTGAGAGCGCCTTGTTCAATGCGCCGCGGTTCACCATGGGCTTGTCTGATCTGCAATCCGGCTTCAGCTTCATAACATTGGCCATGGCGCTGTTTGCGCTGCCCGAAGCGCTCTATTTGGTGCTCAACCCCTCCCGTGGTGCAACGGGAGGCGACAAGGGCGAGATCAAAGACCTGCGCATCACCAGGACCGAGGCCCGGCAGATTGCACCGGTGATCGGGCGGCAATCGTTACAAGGCTTTCTGATTGGCGTGATGCCTGGGGCGGGGGCAACGATTGCCTCGTTTCTTGGCTATGCGGTGGAGCGCAACATTGCCAAAGGGGACGATCAGGCTGCGTTCGGCAAGGGTTCGGTGAAAGGGCTGGCTGCACCTGAAACCGCGAACAATGCGGCCTGTACGGGATCATTCGTGCCCTTGCTCACCCTGGGTATTCCGGGCTCGGGCACCACGGCCATACTGCTCGGAGCGCTGATCGCGCTCAATGTGGCGCCAGGGCCGCGGTTGATGGTGGACAATCCGTCGATCTTCTGGGCGGTGATCATCTCCATGTATATCGGTAATCTGGTGTTGTTGATTTTGAACCTACCCCTCATTCCCTACATCGCCAAGCTCTTGCTTATTCCGCGTAACTATCTCATTCCGTTTATTTTATTCTTCACTATGGTGGGTGCTTACATCGGCCAGAACAATGCCACCGAACTTCTCATTCTGGTGGGGCTGGGGGTGTTTGCCACGATCCTGCGATTTGCCGACTACCCTTTGGCGCCGCTTCTCATCGGGTTCATTTTAGGCGGCATGCTGGAGGACAATTTTGCGCGCGCGGTGAACCTGACCGACGGGGTCCACTTCATGTATGAACGCCCCATGACGCTGGGTCTTTTGCTGCTGGGCGCGGTGTTGATCTTCCTGCCCGCCTATCGCCGGCGCCGCGCCAGGGCGCTCAAAGAGGGCGTGGCACAGGGCGATTGAGGCTTGATCTGGAATTTTGCGGTTGAATGCCAGCGCGGTTGCGGTAAACCCATGCTCCAGCGATCGCCCAAGTCCCCAATCAGGCAAATCACTTATGGAAGAATTTGAACGCAGGCGCACCTTTGCCATCATCTCGCACCCGGATGCCGGCAAGACCACATTGACTGAGCGCCTGCTGCTGGCGGGCGGCGCCATCAGGCTGGCCGGCGACGTGAAGGCCCGCGGCGACCGCCGCCGTGCGCGCTCTGACTGGATGAAGATCGAGCAGGAGCGAGGCATCTCTGTCACCAGTTCCGTGATGACCTTTGAGAAGGACAATGTGATCTTCAACCTGCTTGATACGCCGGGCCACGAAGATTTCAGCGAGGACACCTACCGCACGCTCTCTGCGGTGGACAGTGCGATCATGGTCATCGACGCGGCCAAGGGCATTGAGGCGCAAACCCGTAAGCTCTTTGAAGTCTGCCGGCTGCGCGACATTCCCATCATGACCTTCGTCAACAAGCTAGACCGGGCAGGGCGCGAACCGTTTGAGCTGTTGGACGAATTGCAGGACAGCCTTGCGCTGGATATGGCCCCGCGGGTCTGGCCTGTGGGCATGGGGAGCGATTTCCATGGCTGCTACGACCTGGTCAAGAACCTTTTCTACACCACCCCCGAAGATGGTAGCGCGGGCTTTGGACGGACCATTGAGTGTTCCGGCATTGACGACCCGCAGTTGGATGCTCTCGTGAAGGCGCCCGTGCTGGAGGCCGCGCGCGAGGAGATGGAGCTGGCTCAGGCCGGGTATTCCGAGTTTGACCTCGACGCCTTCCGTGAGGGGCATCTGTCACCGGCCGTGTTCGGCAGTGCCTTGCGTGAATTTGGCGTCAATGCGCTTTTGGATGTGATCGGCACGAATGCTCCGCCGCCTCAGCCGGCCCCGGCTGAGACACGGGAGGTTTTGCCAAACGAATCAAAGGTTTCCGGCTTCGTTTTCAAAGTGCAGGCGAATATGGATTCCAATCACCGCGACCGGGTCGCCTTTCTAAGGGTGTGTTCGGGGCATTTCAAGCGCGGTATGAAACTGAAGCAGGTGCGGGTGGGCAAGGACATGCTGGTCCACAGCCCCATCTTTTTCTTGGCACAGGATCGAGAAATTGCGGAAAACGCCGAGCCCGGCGACATTATCGGTATTCCCAACCACGGAACGGTGCGGGTAGGGGACACATTCTCTGAAGGGGAAGATCTGCGGTTCACCGGCCTGCCGGTGTTCGCGCCAGAACTGTTGCGGCGTGTGCTCTTGTCCGATGCCACAAGGTCCAAGCAGCTGCGCAAGGCCCTGGAGGATCTGGCCGAGGAAGGACTGGTACAGGTGTTCCGGCCCAATGTGGGCGCACACTGGATCATCGGTGTTGTGGGCACATTACAGCTCGATGTGATGATGTCGCGCGCCAAGCAGGAGTACAAGATCGATATCCGGGTGGAACCGATGCCGTACACGGTGGCGGTTTGGCTCAAGTCCGATAACGAGACCGCGCTCAACAACTTCCTGAAATACCACAGCAACGAAACGGTTCGAGACCGTTATGACAACCCTGTGTTCCTGGCCAAGAACGCCTGGGAGCTTGATTACAAGATCCAGAAGAACGAAGAGATCGAATTCCTCAAAACACGAGAGCTTTAGGCTCTCAACTGACCTTTGATGATCCGCTGGCTGGGCGTGCGCGGGAAATCATCGACCATCCTGAAACGGGCAGGGCGCTGGTGGGGGGCAAGACGGGGCGCCAGCCAGTCAGCGAGGGCCTCGACCATCAGATTGGATCCGCGCTGCAATCTCACGAAGAGCACGATCTCCTGCTCTCCCACATCGGCGTCCACCCCAACAGCGGCGCATTCTTCAACATCACCGTGGGAAGCTGCCACGCTCTCTATTTCCCAAGCGGACACCAATTCGCCTTTGACGCGGATGCTGTCGTTCATGCGGCCGTGAAAGTAGAGATTGCCGGCTTTATCGAGCGAGCCAAGGTCGCCAGTGTGAAGCGTACCTGCGCGCAGAGCCTTGGCAGTTGCTTCGGCATTCCTGAAGTAGCCTGAAAAGAGCGCGCCGGGTCTGCGCTCGCCTACCAGGATCTCGCCCCGTCCGTTTTCATCCGGATCGGCAATCATGACCTCAAGCCACTCCATAGGCCGGCCCACCGATCCGATCACACCGTCCACATCGGCGCTGGTGAGGCTTGAGGCCTCCGACATGCCGTAACATTCGTGAATGGGAATAGCGAAGCGCTGTTGAAATTGCTCCCAGGTTTCTGCGGCACAGCCGCCGCCCCAAGCCACCCGCACCCCGTGGGCCCGATCGTCCGTCCGGGGCGGTTGCTTTAGCAACATTTGCAGAATGCCGCCCAGATAGTGGATATGGGTTGCACCGGCGTCGTTCACCTCATCCCAGAACCGGCTTGCGCTAAAGCGCGGGACAAGCGCCAGTCTGGCAGGCACAAGCAGCGGCAAAATGAGCATCTGCGCCCCGCCAATATGGTACAGCGGTTCCCACATGAACATCACGTCGCCGGCGCGTGCTCCGGTGGCCAGTCGTACGCCTTCTCCGGCAAAGGCCATCATGCGATGGCTGATCATCACACCCTTGGGCGGGCCGGTGGTGCCGGAAGTGTACATGATGGCGAAGAGATCATCATCGCTGCGCTCGCGCGCGTCGAATGTGCGCCCGGTGCCTAGAATGGCGCTCAAGCGGGTCTCAGCGCCATGTGTGATGATTTTGGGAGCTTGGACCACCTCTTGAAACTCTTCGTCACATATGACCAACTGGGGCTCGCTGTGGCTCAACTGGTAGGAAAGGCCCGGGCCCACCAGCCGCGGGTTTACCGGCACCCAGGCGACCCCCGCCATGGCAAGCCCGAAGACCACACATATGGCCTCCAGGCTATTGTGCATCATGACAGCAGCGCGGTCACCGGACCTGAGCCCCTCGTCCGTCAAGTGTACAGCAAAGGCCGAGGCCGCCTGATGCAGCTGACCGATGGTGAGATCTTCGCCGTTCAGTGTTGCAAAGACCCGATCAGGAACGCGATGGGCGAGATCGGACAGCGCGCTAATGATCATTTCTGGCGCTCCTGCGCGCCAGGAACGCCTCCATCATGCGCGCAGGCTCGTCCGTGCCATAAGATTCCCGTTGATTGCGGATCCCTGCATCCATGGCTTCATCAAACCCGGCTTGCGTCATTTCGGCAAACCAGCGCTTCGTGAGGCGCATGGCCACGGGTGGTTTCTCGGCAAGTTCTTCTGCCACTTTGAGCGCTTCGACGAGAACCAGACCCGGGGTGACCAGGCGGTGAATGAGCCCCAAAGAGGCGCATTCGTTCGCGCTCATCATACGGCCCGACAAGGTGAGTTCGATGGTGCGCGACAGGCCCAAATGTTCGCGCATGATCCACGGGCCCAGATTACTGGCAATCCCAGAATTGATTTCCGGCTGTCCCATTGTCACGCCCTCGTGGCCAATACGGAAATCGCACAACAGGGCCACTTGGAAGGCCGAGCCTGCGGCGAGGCCGTTAAGCGCGGCGATGAGCGGCTTGGTCAGCCCCCGGATTGTGCCGTAGAGGTCCCGCCATTCGCCGATCCAGACTTCAGCCCGGTCCGGGTCAAACGTCTTGGTCTCATTCAGATCCTGCCCGGCGCTAAACGCCCGGTCGCCGGTTCCGGTCAAAATGATTGCCCGCACATCCTTATTCTCATCGGCATCTTTGAGTGCCTGCTTCAGATCCTCGCGCATTTGCCTGTGCCATGCATTCAGGACCTCTGGCCGGTTCAGAGTGATGATGGCCGTTTGGTCTCTGATATCGGTGAGAATGAAATCTGACATTGGTTCCGCCGCCTTTGGTCCCTGGTGTTTGTGAGGTGCCTTCTATGATAGCTGCTGGCTATCGCTGAGGGCAGGGGCTGGGCGCAGGAAAGTTGACTAAGGCCGCTTTTCTTGGACCGCCAGGGGCGAGACAAAACCAAAAACCCCGGACCTGGTGAGGGTCCGGGGTTGCTGAAAGGTCTGTGCGCGCTGCGGCTCATTGGTAGTTGTGCATGCAGCGGCGATAGCGGCGCAGGTAGTAGTAGCGGCCCGTGCGGCGCCACTTGCGTTTCCAGTGGCGGCATGGATTGCCGTAGTAGGCCTGTCCGCCGTAGTAGCCGTGGCTGATGCTGGGCACACCGACGGAGAAGTGAAACTTGCCTCCGGCCTGTGCGGTGGATGCGGTGCCCGCCAGTGCAGTGACGGTGATGGCTGCAGCTGCGGCGACGCCGGTGATGGTCTTCTTGAACATTGTGTAATCCCTCATTTTGCCCTGGGGAACCTGGTCGGTTCGCGCCCCGTGTCGTGATGATTTGTGTTTTAGGCAAGTCATGCTGAAGCGAGACTGACCACGCGGTTCATCTGGCGTTCATTTTGATCGGAGGCGACATGCCTTAATTGCTGTGACCAGTTCTGCTACATTGGGGTTCATCCGTGAAAGGAGTGTCCCCAATGGCCTATTACGATCTCGGCAGCTATTCCCGTAAAGTCACCACCTCTTCAGACGAAGCTCAGCTTTGGTTCGATCGCGGTCTAATCTGGACCTACGCCTATAATCACGAAGAGGCCATTGTGTGCTTTGAAAAGGCGGTGGCCGCCGATCCTGATTGCGCGATGGCCCATTGGGGCATCGCCTATGCGATCGGCCCCAACTACAACAAACCTTGGGAAACCTTTGAAGAAGAGGAAAAGCCCGATTGCCTGGAGCTGGCAGGAACAGCGATTTCCAAGGCTAACGCATTGAAAAGTCGTACTTCTCCGTTTGAGCGTGACTTGATTGAGGCCATTGCCAAGCGCTATCCGGAAGATCCCGCCATTGAGGAGTTTGCACCCTGGAACGATGCTTTCGCGGATGCGATGCGTGGCGTTTATGAGGCCCATAAGGGTGACTTGGACGTGAGTTGTCTGTTTGCTGAAGCCATCATGAACCGCACACCATGGCAGTTATGGGATTTGCCATCGGGCAAACCTGCAGAAGGCGCGGACACGTTGGAGGCTATTGCGGTTCTGGAAACGGCCTTTGACACCATCGCGGGCGCCTGGGATCATCCAGGCCTTCTGCACATGTACATTCACCTGATGGAAATGTCGCCACACCCGGAGCGGGCACTGCGCCAGGGTGATGCCTTAAGCACGCTGGTGCCCGATGCCGGCCACCTTTTGCACATGGCCACTCACGTAGACGTGCTCTGCGGTGATTATCAGAATGTTGTTTCCCGAAATCACACGGCAATCGTGGCCGACCGGAAGTTTCTGGAAGCCGAAGGTGCTGATAACTTCTACTCGGTCTACCGCTGCCACAATTACCACTTCAAGATCTATGGCGCCATGTTCCTCGGCCAACCAACGGTGGCGCTTACCACCGCCGACGAGCTCATCGAGACCATTCCTGAAGACTTCCTCTCCGCGATGGCCGATTGGTTTGAGGGGTTCATCCCCATGAAACAGCACGTCATGATCCGCTTCGGTCTGTGGTCAGACATTCTGGCGCAAGAATTGCCGGGCGATCAGGAGCTCTACAGTGTCACCACCGCTATGATGCACTATGCCCGGACAGTGGCCTTGGCGAACACCGGCAAACTGGCCGAAGCAGAGGCCGAGCGAGAGCTGTTTTATGCTTCCTGTGAGCGGGTGCAGGAGACCCGCATGCTGTTCAACAACACCTGCCGCGACATCTTGAAGGTGGCCGAGCACATGCTTCTGGGCGAGCTGGAGTATCATAAGGGCAACCACACCAAGGCTTTTGAGCATTTGCGGGCGTCCGTGGAGTTGGATGACAATCTTCCCTATGACGAGCCCTGGGGCTGGATGCAGCCTACGCGCCATGCGCTCGGCGCGCTTTTGATCGAGCAAGGCCAGTATGAAGAGGCTGAAGCGGTGTACCGCGCAGATCTTGGGCTGGATGCGACTTTGAGCCGAGCGTGTCAGCACCCGGGTAATGTGTGGAGCCTGCACGGATTGCACGAGTGCCTGAGCCAGCGGGGAGAAGAGGCAGAGGCCCTGCAGGTGAAGCTGCAGCTCGACAAAGCCCTGGCGCGGGCCGAAGTTGAGATCAAGGCTTCATGCTACTGCCGTCAGAAGCTGGTCGCATAAGGGATCAACGCGCTTGGCATGGCGCGCAATCTGTGACTTATATCGGCGTTGATGCCTATAGAACTTCTCATTACCTTCATCCTCGCCTCGTTCGTGGTGGTGATTGTACCTGGCCCCATGGTTACGGTGATCATCGCCAACAGCATTCGCTACGGCTCACGGGCAGGCTTGATGAATGTTGCCGGCAGCCAACTCGGTCTGGCTGTGGTCCTGGCTGTTCTGGTCGCAGGTCTCAATACGCTGATGCAGACCATGGGCTGGTTGTTTGATTGGCTGCGCCTGGCCGGCGCGGCATATTTGATCTATCTGGGCATCAAAATGATCCGGGCAGGGGGCGAGATTGGCGATGTTGCTGTCGATGACGGCGATAAGCGTCCGAACTTTTTCCTGCAGGGATTTGTGGTGATGCTGTCCAATCCCAAGGCTCTATTGTTCTACGGGGCCTTCATCCCTCAGTTTCTCAATACAGGTTCAAGTGTGGTCGCCCAGACCATCTTCCTGGGCGTTTTGTTCATGATCGTGGGCGCTACTTTCGACAGCCTCTATGCGCTGATGGCCGGGCGGGCGGGGAATTGGTTGTCACGCTCCCGGATTCGCCTTACACAGCGCATCAGTGGCGCCCTGTTGGTGGGTGGCGGCGTGTGGCTCGCCCTGTCGCGGCGCTGAACGGACGAACAAACAGAACTGAACCAGCAATGCGAACCGGCTATTACCCAGGAAGCTTCGACCCTGTCACCAACGGCCATGTGGACGTGATCCGGCGGGCGTGCGGCATTGTGGACCGGCTGGTGCTCGCCGTGGGGATCAGCCACAGCAAGAAGCCGTTTCTCCCCGGGGAGGTCAGGGTTGAACTGCTGACACAGGTGGCCGGACCTATCGGTCAGGAGCGCGGCTGCGAGATTGTTGTGGAGACCTTCGATAATCTGGTGGTGGATGCCGCCAGAGCGGCGGGCGCTTCCCTGCTCATCCGCGGTCTGCGGGATGCTACCGACTATGCCTATGAAATGCAGATGGCCGGGATGAACGGCGAGCTTGCGCCTGAGCTCGAAACAGTGTTTTTGCCGGCCAGTGGTCCGGTTCGCCACATTGCTTCCTCATTGGTGAAGCAAATCGCGGCCATGGGCGGCGATATCTCCGGATTTGTTCCGGAAAACGTTGCCAAAGCGATCGCCAAGATCTGAATCAAATTAATCATGTACAGGACATTGCTATGAAAAGACGTGTATTTCTGGGAACCTTACTCTCCGCGCTCGTGGCCTTCAGCACCGGCCCGCAGGCCCAGGATCTCGATCCCGAGAACACGCTATATCTTGAAACCAAATATGGCCGCACGGTCATCAAACTGCGGCCTGACTTGGCACCCAATCATGTGGCGCATATCAAGAAGCTGGCGCGCGAGGGCTTTTACAACAACATCAAATTCCACCGCGTGATTGATGGCTTCATGGCCCAGACCGGTGATCCCACCGGAACAGGCACCGGTGGTTCCAAATATCCCGATCTGAAGGCTGAATTCTCGCTGACGCCCTATGAGCGCGGCACCGTCGGTATGGCCCGGGCTCAGAACCCGCACAGCGCCAACTCTCAGTTCTTCATCACCTATGCCCGCTCGTCTTTCCTCAACGGCAAGTACACCGTGTTTGGCGAAGTGGTGAGCGGTATGGACCATATCGACAAGCTGCGGAAAGGCGCCGATCAATCTGGTATGGTCAGAAACCCGGACATCATGAAGTCTCTGCGCGTTGCGGCGGACGTGAAATAACATAACCCCAGAGAAAGACTAGAATTTATGGCTTACAAGGATCCTGAAAACACCCTCGTTATGGAAACCAGCAAGGGTACGGTTGTCATCGAAATGCGTCCAGATCTGGCGCCTGGACATGTGGCGCACATCAAGAAGCTGGCTCGCGAAAAGTTCTATGATGGCATCAAGTTCCACCGGGTAATCGATGGCTTCATGGCCCAGACCGGCTGCCCTCACGGAACGGGTACAGGCGGGTCCAGCTATCCGGACCTTGAAGCGGAGTTCAATGATGAGCCCCATGTGCGCGGCACCGCCTCAATGGCGCGTTCGTCCATGCCCAACAGTGCAAACAGCCAGTTTTTCATCTGCTTCGACGACGCGTCTTTTCTGAACCGGCAATATACGGTTTGGGGAAAGGTCATCGAGGGCATGGAAAACGTGGATCAGATTGAACGCGGCGAGCCTGTGCGCAATCCTGACCACATTGTGAGCATGGTTGTTGCTGCCGACAGTGCCTAGAGCACCGGCGGTCAGGTGAGGGCGCGCCCATGCGCGTCGACGCATTCGATTTTGAGTTGCCTAAGGAGCGCATTGCGCTAAGGCCGGCTGTGCCGCGCGATTCTGCGCGGTTGCTTGAGGTATCGCAAGAAACCTTGAGCAACCATTCCGTGGGTCAATTGGCAGGACGGCTGCGGGCAGGTGATGTACTGGTTTTCAACAACACCCGGGTCATTCCCGCGCAGCTGACGGGTCTGAGGCTCGGGCGAGGTGAAGCAACCCCTAAAATCGAAGTGACACTGCACCAGCGCCAATCGGGCGATCGCTGGGCGGCATTTGCCAAGCCGGGCCGAAAACTGGTTGTCGGTGATGAGATCCGGTTTGGAGATCCTGCCCACGTTTCCCTGCGAGCTACGGTTTCGGCCAAGCAGGAGGGCGGTGAGATCCAGATCACTTTTGACGCCGACGGACCGGCGTTGGACGAAGCGATCGCACAGCTTGGCACTATGCCGCTGCCGCCATACATCGCATCCCAGAGACCGGTAGATGATCGGGATCGCTCAGACTATCAGACCATCTATTCGGCCCATGACGGTGCGGTGGCCGCCCCAACCGCTGGGCTTCACTTCACGCAAGCGCTGATGGAGAAACTGGAGAACGCCGGGATCGGGTGTGAGTTTGTTACCCTGCACGTGGGGGCCGGCACCTTCCTGCCCGTAAAGGCTAAGGACACGCGTCAGCACCATATGCATTCAGAATGGGGTGTGGTGAGCGCTGATGTGGCGGAACGCCTCAATGCGGCCCGGGCGTCGGGCGGGCGTGTGGTGAGCGTCGGGACAACCTCGTTGCGCCTCCTGGAAAGTGCCGCTGACGCTGAGGGCGGCGTGCAGGCGTTCTCCGGCAGCACAGACATCTTCATCACGCCGGGATATTGCTTCAAGGCTGTGGACATGTTGCTGACCAACTTTCATCTGCCGCGCTCTACGCTCTTCATGCTGGTGGCTGCCTTCAGCGGCCTTGACCGCATGCAGGAGGCTTATGCATATGCCATTGCTAATGAGTATCGTTTCTACTCCTACGGCGATGCCTGCCTGTTGCATCGGATGGATCCTGCCTGATGGCCGATGAATTTGGATTTGAGCTGCAGGCGCGCGATGGTGCCGCGCGGCGCGGCCGGCTGATCACCCCGCGCGGGGAAATCCGCACGCCCGCCTTCATGCCCGTCGGAACGGCCGGCACGGTAAAGGCGATGTACCCTCAACAAGTCCGAGACTGCGGTGCGGACATTGTCTTGGGCAACACGTACCATCTGATGTTGCGTCCGGGCGCAGAAGAAGTGGCGGCTCTTGGGGGGCTCCATCAGTTCATGCGGTGGCCTCATCCGATCCTCACCGATTCGGGTGGCTTTCAGGTCATGTCGCTCGCCAAGTTGCGCAAGATGACTGAAGAGGGTGTCACCTTTCAGTCCCACATTGACGGCTCTCGCCATGAGCTCACACCGGAGCGATCGATAGAGATCCAAGGGCTGCTGGGATCAGACATACAAATGCAGCTGGATGAGTGTACGCCCCATCCTGCCAGCCATGAAGAGGCCAAGGTCTCCATGGAGCTGTCTTTACGCTGGGCCGAGCGCTCGAAAGCCGCCTTCGGCTCCAAGCGCCATCAAGCCTTGTTTGGGATTGTTCAAGGTTCTGTCTACGAGGACCTGCGCGAAGCCTCAGCGAGCGCTCTGATTGCAATGGACTTTCCAGGCTTCTCCATCGGGGGGTTGGCTGTAGGGGAGGGGCAAGCTGAGATGCTCCGGGTCCTGGACGCTGTTTTGCCGGTGATGCCGGGACACAAGCCGCGCTACCTGATGGGGGTGGGCACGCCGGATGATCTGCTCAAATCAGTTGCCTTGGGGGTCGACATGTTCGACTGCGTCATGCCCACGCGCTCGGGGCGCCATGGGCAAACCTTCACCAGGTTCGGCAAGATCAACCTGCGCAATGCGCGCCACGCTGACGACCCGCGTCCGCTTGATCCGGAGAGTTCCTGTCCGGCAGCGCGCGATTACTCGCGGGCCTACCTGCACCATCTGATCCGGTGCGGAGAGTATCTGGGTTCAATGCTGCTCACCTGGGCCAACATCGCCTACTACCAGGATCTGATGGCCGGCGCGCGCGCAGCTATCGAGGCAAGTTCATATGCGGATTACTGCGCAACGGTGCAGGAAGGCTGGGTGAGGGGGGATATTCCGCCTAACTAGCGGTTATCGTCAACTTCGCCGCAGTTGCGCCCTGAGCATCCGATGGATTTCGCAGAAAAGTTCGAGCCGTTGCGCTGACTGGTATCCCCTTGAAGCTGGCGGGCCGGGGCTGGAGCGGATGCGCTGTCGACCGTTGAAAAGGTCACGGGCTTGGCGGGCTTTGCGATGATGCTCTTGGGTTTAGCCGGTGCCGACTTTTTCTTGCGGATAGGACGCTTCTTGATCGCTTTGCGTTTGGGCGTCTGCGCGCTCGGCTTGATTTCCAATGCTTCTGCGTTCGGGTCCTGTCCACCGGTTGGGTTCAGCTCGGTCTGATCGAGGGCTGCTGGCTTTGGAAGTCGTGCCAACTCTCCGATTGGAGGTGCAATTGGGGCGGGCAGGGCCCCGGCTGCCCGGCGAGTTTGGCCGGTGGTTTGATAGTGTACGGAACCTGCAGCGGTTGAGGCCGCTGGTGCTGGCTGGATGGACGCGATGACCGGTTGGGTGGACTGCACCTGAGGGACGGCAATAACCGAACGGGCCTGAGCACCGGATACAGAACTGACTGCGATATAGGTGCCATAAACGGCGAACAGGGACACCAAAACAAAAGCCGCTCCAGAGCTGGTGCGGGCAAGGACAGTTCGGT
>JBCDDQ010000044.1:0-21355 GCA_039180225.1 Pseudomonadota bacterium | reverse complement strand
TGGGCTGGGCGTGGGCATCATCAATGAGGGCGAGATCGGCCAGGATGAGCGGCTGCACACGCTGGCCATTGGACGGGCGGATGTGAGCCTGACGGAGTATGTGGCCTGTCTGGACGCGCGCAAGGCGAACCCGGAGATCGCAGCACTGTTTGAGATTGCAGCGCAGGGGCGCAGTGTTTAAGGGGCGGTACGTCGCGCTTGCGGGGTGGGTAATCCGACTCCCGGAGGAACCTGCCTTAACCGCTGTGAGAGCGGGGTGATGACGTGGAAGGAGATCACGTCGGGATCAGCAGGCCTCGGCAGTTTCCTCCGGGTGTTTGGGGTGCGTTCAGCGCGCTTAGCGCCAATCGCGGGTGGTGTTGAAGTCAGGCGCACTTCCTCTGGACGTGCTGAAGCCCTGGCTGTTCACACGGTTGTTCGTGCTGAAGGCGTGGGTGCCGGCCTGAGTGGCCGTGCCAGCGCCGGTTGCCTGGAAGCCATAGCTTCCCGATCCGTAGCTGGAGCTCAGGGTCGAGCTGTGGCCTGCGTCGCGGTCGCCGGACGCAAGGGCCGGAGCCTGGAAAGCCACGAGGGCAAGAGCAGCGGTGCCGAGAACGATATTGCGGGATTTCAGTTTCATTGTCTTTGTTCCTTTTGGTTTCTGTGAGCCGCCCGATCTGGGTCAGCGTGTCGTTTCCGTTATGACCGCGATGTGGGGCGCACCCTCGCGCGCTTCCAATCAAACGGAATAACGAACGCGTTGAGATCTGGTGGTGTTTTGTTATCTTGCGTGATCACCGCGTTATCGCGGTGTATGGAGGCCTCATCTGCCCCGCGCGGCATCGCTCTGGCGCTCGCTGTGAGGTCCGGGGTGCGTGGTTGGACCTTGATGTTAGTGCGCGGCCGCGTCCAGAGCCAGAGGCCGCCATCTGCGCAGCCTGAGAGCATTGGCCACGACGAAGACCGAGCTGAGCGCCATAGCCCCCGCCGCAAAGATCGGCGAAAGCAGCACGCCGAAGACGGGATAGAGGGCGCCTGCCGCCACAGGCACCAGCGCTGAGTTGTAGGCAAACGCCCAGAACAGGTTCTGCCGGATGTTGCGGATCGTTGCGCCGGACAGTGCGATGGCCTTCGGCACCGCTGACAGCGATCCGGACATGAGCACCACATCGGCCGCCTCAATGGCGACATCGGTGCCCGAGCCAATGGCCACGCCAACATCGGCTTCGGCCAATGCCGGCGCATCGTTGATCCCATCGCCCACGAAGGCCAGCCGCCCATACCGCTCTTTAAGTTTGCGTACAGCCTCCACCTTGCCCTCGGGCAGAACCTCAGCCACCACGTGGTCAATGCCGAGCTGGTGGGCAACGGCACGCGCTGTTTTCTGGTTGTCACCGGTGATCATGGCCAGCTTCAGGCCAAGCCCGTGCAGCGCCGCGATGGCTGCGGGGGTTGTGTCCTTGATTGGATCTGCGACGGCGACGATCGCTGCCAGTCGGCCCCCTATGGCCGCATAAAGCGGGGACTTTCCTTCGCTCGCCAACCGCTCGGCCATTGCTGCAAACACCTCCACATCATGACCCAGCGTGGCCATGTAGCGGTCCGCGCCAATCTCGACGCTGTGCGTCCCAATGCGCGCGCTGACGCCCATACCGGTCAGGCTTTCAAAACTGGAAACGTCTGGCACCTCGAGCCCTTCGCTGGAGGCTGCCGCGACGATCGCCCGGGCGATCGGATGTTCGGATTTGGCTTCCACCGCGGCGATCTGCGCCAGAACGTCGGAGCGCTCAAACCCCTCCACCACGTGAAGGTCGGTCAGACGCGGCGCGCCTTCGGTTAAGGTTCCGGTCTTGTCGAACGCCACAACGCGCGCGTCCTGAAGAAGCTGCAAGGCTTCGCCCTTTCTGAACAGCACACCGATCTCCGCGCCGCGCCCCGTACCGACCATGATGGAGGTGGGCGTGGCAAGACCCATGGCGCAGGGGCAGGCGATGATGAGCACCGCCACGGCAGCCACCAGGCCGAAGGTGAGAGAAGGATCGGGACCGATCAGGAGCCAGACGAAGAACGTAAGCGCCGCCAATGCGATGATAGCAGGCACGAAGTACATGGTGATTTTGTCCACCATGGCCTGGATTGGCAGCTTGCCCCCTTGGGCTTCTTCAACCATCCGGATGATCTGGGCGAGCATTGTATCGCTCCCCACGGCCGTGGCACGGAACACCAGCTGGCCGGTCTGATTGACCGTTCCGCCCACCACAGCTGCACCGGCCTGCTTGGCCACGGGCGCCGGTTCCCCGGTGATCATGCTCTCGTCCACATAGCTCATGCCCTCCAGCACTTCGCCATCGACGGGCAGCCGCTCGCCAGGCCGTACCTGGACCACATCGCCGCGCGCGACATCGACCACGTCGATATCCACGGTCTTGCCGGAGCGCCGGACGCGCGCCGTTTTGGGAGCAAGGCGCACAAGCCGTTGAATAGCCTCAGAGGTGCGCCCCTTCGCACGTGCTTCCATCCAGCGTCCCACCAGGATCAGCGTCACGATAACCGCGGCAGCCTCGTAGTAGACGTTGACCGTTCCGGCTGGCAGCAGGCCCGGAGCGAAGGTGGCGACGAGCGAGAAGAGATAGGCCGCGGCCGTGCCCACGGCCACGAGACTGTTCATATCAGGCGCCCCTTTGATGAGCGCAGGAAAACCAAGACGATAGAAGGCACGGCCGGGTCCAATGAGCACAGCTGTGGTCAGCGCAAATTGGATCAGCCAGCTGGCCTGCATGCCGATGGTGGTCATTATCAGGTGATGCAGAGCGGGGATCAGGTGGCTGCCCATCTCCAGCACGAACACCGGCAAGGTGAGCAGAGCGGCAAGTGCCGTATGGCGCTTGAGCCGCTGGGCTTCTGCTTCACGCTGCTTTGACGCCTCCTGTTGGGCCATGTCGCCGCTCGCGAGCAGCTTTGCGCTTTTGCCGGTCTTGGCCACGGCGCTGATCATGGCTTCGGCGCGCGCGACCCCTCTGACCACGGCCCGCTCTGTGGCCAGATTGACGCGCGCCTCAGCCACGCCCGGAACACCAAGCAGCGCTTTCTCCACATGTCCAACACAGCCGGCGCAATGCATACCCTCAATGGCGAGATCCACAGACTGCAGGGGCACCTGGTAGCCGAGCTCTTCAACAGCTTTTGTGAGCGCGGATGGATCCATCCGGCCTTCAAAACGTATCTCCACGCGCTGGGTGGCAAGGTTAGCGGTTGCCTCGCTCACACCGGGCACAGCACCCAGCGCCCGCTCCACACGGCCCACACAGGATGCGCAGCTCATGCCCTCAATAGGCACTGTCAGCGCTTTAAAAGATGCGGGGCCGGCGGTGATGGCGCGATTTCCCTCTGTTGGTTCAAATTTGTTGGTTCAAACTTGGGCTTGTGCGCAAGATGTGGCTTCCAGTTACTGGAAGGTCAAGGGGCAAATCGTGTTTCCGCCGGCTTCCTCTTCACCCCGCCGCCGCTTACACTGCTTGGTCTGAGATCGCAGTAAAGCTTCGCCAACGAGAGACGGTATCCATGGCAAAACTGCCCAAAACCTTCATTCCCGAGACAGCTGCCGAGGCTGTGCTGGTGCGGCTTAAGCAGCACGGCATCGATTATCTTTTTGCCAATGCGGGCACCGATTTCGCGCCCATCATCGAGACCTATGCTAAGAATCTGGAAACCGGCCTGCCCATCCCCACCCCCATCATCGCCCCGCACGAAACGGCTGCAGTTGCCATGGCCCACGGGTTTTACCTGGCCACAGGACAGGCTCAGGCCGTCATGGTGCATGTGAATGTGGGCCTCGCCAATGCGCTCATGGGCATCGTCAACGCAGCCAGCGACAACATCCCGATCTTTATGATGGCCGGTCGCACCCCCTTCACCGAGCAGGACCGTCTGGGCGCCCGCAGCCTGCCGATCCATTGGGGCCAGGACATGCGCGACCAGTCCTCCATCGTGCGTGAGTTCGTGAAATGGGAGTATGAGCTCAAACTGCCCGAACAGGCCGCAGACCTGGTCGACCGGGGCTACGCCATCGCCATGAGCGAACCGCGCGGGCCGGTCTATCTGGGCCTTCCGCGCGAACCGCTTGGCGGCAATTGGCCGGCCGACCAGCCGCTCGGCCCCAAACGACACGCCGTCTCCTCTGAGCCCGCACCCGGGGCGGACGGCCTGGCAAGGGCAGCGGATATGATCGCGGCAGCCAAGGCGCCGCTGCTGATCGCCCAGCGCGCTGATCCGGAAGGCCGGCTGGCCGACGTGCTGGGAGGGTTCTGCGACCAGTGGGCCGTTCCGGTCGCGGAATTCTGGCCATCGGTCAATGTGCTGGCATCGGACCACCCTATGCATATGGGGGCGGATGCGGGCGCGCTTCTGAGCAAGGCTGATGTGGTGATCGTGCTGGATGCGCTGGTGCCATGGATCGAATCGTCCCTTAAACCAAATCCCAAGGCTGAGATCATACAGATCGGCGCCGACCCCTTGTTCTCCAGGGTGCCGGTGCGCGGCTTCCGCTCAACGCTCAACCTGACGGCTAAGCCGGCCACCGCCATCGAAGCCCTCTCCAAGGCTCTGAAACGCCGGCGCAAGGACCTCAAAGGGCCCCTTTCGAAGCGCCATGCGGCCCTGTCCAAGCAGAACCGGGCCCGCCGGGCCGCTGCCCTGAGCCAAGCCTCGGAAGGCGGCGGTGCACCCATGACGCCCGCCTTTGTCTCCAAATGCCTCTCCGATGCCCTGCCCGCCAATGCCCGGGTGTTCGGCGAGCTGGGCTGCATCCCCTCAGTGATGAATTTCGCAAGCGGAAACCGCTTCTTCTCCCATCCGCTTGCGGGCGGTTTGGGTTGGGGCGTGCCGGCAGCGCTCGGGGCCTCGCTCTCCGACCCTGATCGCCTGACGGTCGCGTGCGTTGGCGATGGGTCCTACATGTTCGCCAACCCGGTGGCCTGCCACCAGATTGCCGAGGCGGCGGGCCTGCCGCTCTTGACCATCGTCTTCAACAACGGCGTCTGGAACGCGGTGCGCAAGACCACCAAGATGATGTATCCTGACGGCAAGGCCGCGCGGGTCAACACCATGGCGCTGTCTTCACTGGATCCCAGCCCGGATTATGCCATGGTGGCTGCGGCCAGCCGCGCCTGGAGCACCACGGTGACCGACGGCAAGGATCTTCCCGGCGCGCTCGCCGAGGCGCTGCGGGTGATCGGTGCCGAAAAGCGCCAGGCCATGATTGAGGTCCTGGTCACCAAAGACTGATGGTGGAGAACATGGTTCATCGCACGGAAGATCTCTTCGATACGAAACGCTACCCCATCGCTGAGCACGGCTCCGCGGCCTACCAGGCGCTGGTTGCCGGCGCACGGAAAGATCTGGGGGCCTGCAACTGTGCACAGCTTGCTGACTTCATCAGACCGGGCGCCTTATCCCAAATGCAGGCCGAGGCGGCCGCACTGGCCGACCGGGCCACGTATACGGAAAAATGGCTGAACCCCTATTTCAGCACGCCGCCGGACCATGTGGCCGCCGATCACCCACTCAAGCGCCTCTCGCTCAGGCGTCACGGGATGATCCGCGCAGACCGGTTCTCGCAGTCCGGGGCCATTCGGGCGGGCTTTTCAAACGAAGATCTCTGCCGGTTTGTGGCCGATTGCCTGGGCTATGGCGAGCTCCACACCTACAAGGATCCTTATGGCAGCGTGAATGTGAACGTGCAGCCGCCGGGCTGCGAGTTCGCCTGGCATTTCGATCATAATGATTTCACCGTCTCTTTCGGCCTGAAACAGCCAACGGACGGCGGCGGCTTTGAGTTCGTGCCCGACATCCGCACCGGGACGCAAGAGAACTAAGAGGCCGTCCAGCGGGTTCTCGATGGCGACCGCTCGAAGGTGCAGACGCTGTTCCTGCGTCCTGGCGATCTTCAGCTTTTCCGCGGCGGCTGCACCCTGCACCGGGTGACCGCCCCGGTCGATGCGGAACGCCACAGCCTGCTGTTCAGCTATGTGGAAGACCCGGCCCATATTGCCACGCCGGAATATGCAGAGCGGCTGTGGGGCGAGGTGCACGCACTTCACCGGCTGCAGCATAGAGGTTGAGCACGCGGACCCGCCTATTCCTGAACCTTGTAGCCAAGTCTTGTGGACGGATGATCGCTGTAATCTGAGCCAAGCTCGATCATCTCGCAATTGCCGGACGCACGGAAATTGATGGCCATGCACCGTTTGTCAGCCAGACAGAGACGCGAGCAGGCATCAAAATTGCTCACTTTCTCTGTTTTGTACGGTGCATCGGGAAAGGCCTTTCGAGACCTGGGCCATATGACGGGCGGGGTTTTGCGCAGTTTGAATGTGCGCTTGCTGCGCGTCCAGAAAACGCTCTTCGCATTGAGCGAGAGCGTTTTGATGTCCTGCTTCAGGATGCACAGTCGGTTCCATCTGTCATAGACCACACCTTCACAGCGCGAATCCCGTTCGCAGCGCCGACGGCAGCTGCGCGTGGTAGCGCCCCTATGGGTCCTCAAATCCTTACCTTGCGCGTCAAAATTGATGTAGCCCTTGAAGTTTCGGCGGTTCCACTCGCTGTTCTTCTTT
The DNA here is from genome assembly GCA_039180225.1 of Pseudomonadota bacterium. Classification (GTDB taxonomy): domain Bacteria; phylum Pseudomonadota; class Alphaproteobacteria; order Rhizobiales; family CAJQND01; genus JAAEUE01. The sequence goes on along the minus strand of JBCDDQ010000044.1, from coordinate 14,762 downwards.
TCGTCGGGACTTGGGAGAATGGATTTCGGCTTCGACAGCAGGCCCCATTCGATCAGCTGCTCGTGTTTCACATACTCCATCGTCCGCGCCGGGGTCTGGAACATCTTAACCCAGAGCTCTTGCGCGACACCCATCTCGGTCAGGTATTGCGCAGCTTCCACGGTGGCGGCCTGACCTCCCTCAAAATCCGTCGCTGCTATCTTTCCCCCAACTTTTCGCATTCTGTGGACCCCTATGAGGGTCCCGTCCGCAGCCGTGCGCAGGGTTCCGCCCGCCAGAACCAAAACACAAGCTGACGCACACAGCTTGGTTGCGTGGACGCTGATCTGGTTTGCACGCAGCCAACGCCCCACCTTCACGGCAGGCCAGACGCGGCCGCCCTTGCTGTTGATGATGAGGCGCTTGAAATTGTACTTCGTGACCTCTTCAAAAAACTTCGGGCCGATCTCGCCGGTGATGTAAAGCGTGTTTCCGTCCAGCCGGAATTCGGTGTTGGTGGGCAGAGTGTTTTTCTTCAGATCGGCCACCCGGAAGACTTTCTTATCAAGCCATGGGCACTGCGCAGCGAGGGCCAGCACATCGGCAGACGACAACCTGGTCATACGCAATGTGTTCTTCGAGATGTGCGAGATTTGAGGAACGTCGCTTTTGCGTTTCCTTATGGCGAATTGAATGTGAATCTGAACACCATCCACGATGATCTTGGTGTAGCACCAGGCAAGCGCCCAATTCTGCTCTGCCTGATCAGCTTCCGTCTTAAAGCGGTGTCCCGCTTCGATCTTAATGGATCGACCATCGTAGCTCAGGGTCTTGAGTGTAAAGATTGTATAGTCCTTGGTGTCGTAACTGGGCTTGGCCGGCACGGGATCGGGGAGCGGATCAGGAGGCGGGATCAGCTTGACCTCCTCCTTGGGTTTCTCAATGACCGGCTTAGGGGGGCTTTTCTCAAGCGGCGTTTTCTGCCGGGGCCCCTTCGTGTCAGATGCGATCCGCGCCTCCGCCTTCTTGGGCGCCGGCGGCACGGGATGCTCATACTTCATGAACCACACGGCCACCCCGATCCCCAACGCCGCCAAACCGATCGCAATGCCGGTGGCCAGGCGGCGCCACGCGCTTGCCCGCAATTCACGCTCCTTCACGGTGGCCTCTGCCTCGCGCGCCGGAAGCGCGGCCCGCAGAGCAATGTCGTGAAGCGCCTCTTCCAGAAGCTTCGTGTTATGTCTTATCTCGACCGTCTGGCTCACTGGCTTTCCTGCTACGGCGTCGGGTGCTCGGTTTCTTTGCTTCAGACGATGCGGCCGCCTTTGCACTGCCGGCGCGCGGTGTTTTTCGCCTGGGCGAAGCGGCCTCCTTCGGGCTCGGATCCTTTGGCGCACATTTGGGTTTGGCTGCCGGTGATGGCCGAGGCTGGCCGTCGACGCCCTGCTGCTCGTCCTTTGCCGCAATGTTCACCATCACCAAATCGGCAACTTCCTTGGGGACTTTGTCGTGCAAGGTCTTTCGAATGGCTTCCGGATCGTCGGTCAGGATCGGCACATAAAGGATCTCCTTTACAACCTTCTCGACCGGGACCTCGACTTTGACCTGCCTCTTGCGCTTTGAGCGCCAATTGACAATGAACCGCCGCAGGCTGTTGGCAAGCTTGCCCCCGCGTCTTTCCGGCGGCTGTTCTGCTATGCGCTGCAGGCCGAGCGCGACCATGGCGGTCAACGGTCCGGTGAGCGCGGCCAGCAGGGCCAACGAGCCGAACCAGATCACCGCCACGAGATCGGCCTGGTCAGTGCTCACATCCTCCGGCTTCTCGCCAAAGAAGCGCGAAGCGATCCGGCGCACCTGGTCTGTTCGCGCCTTGGGCACCCGTTGACGATCAAGCTCAATGATCTCGGCATTGATCTCTTCCAGCGATTTTTGCTTTTCGCTGAGCGAGGCGCTGCGCTCAGCTTCGCTGCGCTGCGCCAGTTCAAGATTGTCCCGCGCATCGTCTTCGCGCTTTTGCCATTCGGCATCCTCGCGGCGAAGCTGTTCCTCCAGTTCGGCCCTGCGCTGCTTGATCTGGGGATCGTCTGATGTGGGGATCCGCGCGCGCAACCGCTCCCGCGTTTGCTCGAGCACGGCGATCTCGGCGGACTTCTTCTCAATTCCAGGTTCGTACTGCGCGCGAATTGCCGGTGCCGGGTTCTTCAATCTCGCCAGTTCTTGTTTTTGCTTGTTGGCATAGTCCGTATCGCCACTTGCCTGCGCGCTCTCGATGCGTTTAACGAAACTGTCGCGCTGGCGCTCGAAGGCCGCCTGGGCCCGCTCCAGTTCCTTATCCCGTCGCTGATAGAGCCGCTCCAGATCTTCCTCAGCTTCTTTTTTCTGCTTGTCCACGCGCTCCAGTTCCGCGCTCAAGCCTGGCGGTATCGTCTGGCGTTTATTGATGCGATCGATCTCTTCGATCACGTTCTTGCGCGCGCTCGCCCGGCGCTCGGCCAGCTCTTCAATCTGGCGCTGGGCCCGTGAGACCTCATCGGTGGTGCTCAGCTTGCCGACCTCTCCTTCAAGGATGGCAAGCTCCCTTTTCTTCTGATTCAGGTCCGCAAACAGCTGTTCATATTCCAGCTGCCGCAGGGCAAAAGCGCGCTCCAGACCGGTGAACACCGTTTCGAACGTGATGAACGCCAGTCCCAGCAGAAACACGGCCAAGACCGGCTTGTACATATGCGGTGCTGAGAACAGCAACGTTGCGATGGGGATCTTCGTGAGCTCGGCAAGCGCAACCATGAAGAACGGAGCGCTCTGCAATATGAAATCAAATGCCGTCGCAGATTCGTTTGCAACATAGGCCTGCCACCCCAGTGCAATACCAGTGGTCAGCCCAAGTATCGCCGCAACAATCTCAATGGCCCAAGCGCCGCGATAGGTCCACTGACCGTACCGCGCGAGCTTATCGCGCATCATGAGACGAAGATCTCGATGAACTCACGTGTGAGATCTTGAATCCCAAGTAAGCCGAAAAACATAGAACTCTCCCCAACAACAACTCGTGATTTCACAATTGTTTCTGTCGAGAGTCAACGTATGAGTGCAGAAATACTTGTAAGAGAAGTTATGCGTTTAAAATGAACAGGTTGTTTGAATCATCATCCGAGCACGTTCCGCAAACCAGCTATTCCTTCACCTCGTGCACCTCAATGATGTTCCCATCAGGGTCATAGAAGAAGATCTGCTCCCAACCGGACATTGCCCAGGCGCCATAGTCTGAATAGGGCACGCCCTTTTCTTCCAGGCGTTTTTTGAAGGCGGCAATGTCATCGGTGCGGAAGGCCACGTGGCCGCGCTCCACCGGGTTCACCGCATTGCCGGTGCGGAAGCCGCACTCCAGATCCTTCTCGGCAATATGCACCTGCATCTCACCATCCGTGACGAAGGCCACATCGCCTGGATAACCCTGGCCCTTGATGCGCCCCTGTCCCATCTGCGGCTCCGGGGCCATCTCCAAAACCTCCTGGTAAAACTTGTCCATAGCTGAGACATTGGTGGTGCAATAATTGATGTGGTGGAGCTTAAGCTTCATAGGCGGCCTTTCTTGAACGGCGGGATGCGAATTCGTGCGCGATCGTAGCTGCCGCCCGGGCCCCTGTCACCAGAAAGAGGGAGCGTGATGGAAAAGAGAGTTTTGGGACGCACCGGGCTTGAGGTCTCCGTGCTCACATTTGGCTGCGGCGCTGTTGGCGGTCTGATGCCCAAGGGAGAGCCCGCCGACCAGCAAAGGGCCGTGGAACTGGCCCTTGAGGCGGGCGTCAACTTCTTCGACACCGCCCCGCTCTACGGCAACGGCACGTCAGAAACCAATCTGGGCCGCATTCTCAAAAACCTTAAACCCGACATTGTGCTGGGCACCAAGGTGCGCCTGAAGCCGGGCGACAGCGCGGATGTGCCGGGCGCCGTGAAGCGCTCGGTGGAAGAGAGCTTGCAACGCCTTCAGCAAGATCACGTGGACATTCTCCAGCTCCACAACCCCATTGCCCTCAACCCTGGTGAGGGTGACCTCACCCCCGACCAGGTTCTGCAGGACGTGCTGCCCGCGCTGGAGCAGGCCAAACGCGACGGCAAAACCCGTTTCATCGGCATGACCGCCATCGGCGAAACTGAGGCCCTCTCCCAGGTTGTGGAAGCAGGCGCCTACGACACTGGCCAGATCATCTACAACATGCTGAATCCCAGCGCGTCGACGGCCATTTCCGCGGCGTTTCCGGGCCAGGACTATGACGGCCTTCTCACCCGCGCAGAAGCTGCGGGCATGGGCGCAATCGTCATCCGGTCTCTTGCGGGCGGGGCCCTGTCCGGCTCAGAAGAGCGCCACCCTCTCGGCATGCACGTGGTCGCCCCAATTGGCTCCGGCGATGATTATGCGGCCGATGCCGCCCGCGCGCGCCGGTTCTCATCCCTTCTGGGGGCGGCAGAGTGCGAAAGCCTGGTGGAACTGGCGATCCGCTATGTAACCAGCAACGCAAAGGTGCCCACCTTCCAGGTGGGTTTGGCCACGGTGCAGCAGTTTCAGAAAGCGGCGGAAGCAGTTGAAAAAGGCGCGCTGCCCGCCGCCGTTCTCAGCGACATTGCCGAGCTGCAGGCCGGCTTTGCCCAGAGTGAGGCCTAAGCACCATGGCGGACAGACTTGTTGATCTCTCCCAGCCCATTGTGACGGGACATTTCCGCTGGGAGGTTGAGCGCAAAACCGTCAAGAGCCATGCGGCGGGCGACATTGCGCAAATCACCTGGTTCGGCGCCGGGGTGCATGGCTTCACCCATGTGGATTCAGAGCGCCATTTCGCTGCTGACGGGCCAACCTTTGACGATCTGCCATTGAGCCGGTTTGTCGGGCCTGCCGCGGTCGTAGACCTCTCGCACATTGATGCCAACACCGAAATCAGCGCCGCCGACGTGGAGGCCGCCGGAGATCATGTTGAAGCCGGGGACATTGTGCTTCTGCGGACCGGATGGGATCTTCGCGAATCCATCCATGAGGAAACTTTCTGGACCAGAGCTCCCTACATGAGCACTGAAGCCAGCCGCTGGCTCATGAGCCGCAAGATCAACGCTGTGGCCTTCGACTTCCCGCAAGATCACTGCATTCGCGACTATGTCACCGGCGCGCGCGCGCCCGTTCTTGAGGAGAACACCACCCATGTGGAGCTGTTGCTCAAAGGGGTTTTGCTGTTTGAATACCTCTGCAACATGATGTCGCTTGAGCGTCGGCGCGTGCAGTTCATCGGCCTCCCCCTGAAACTCCCCGACATCGACGGCTCGCCCATCAGAGCCGTGGCGGTTGAAAGCGATGAGGCAGATCTGATCCCATGAACTATTCCGATCTCATGACAAAGTTCGCCGCCAGCGCATCCCACACGAGCGCGGCACTGATCGGTGTTGGCCAGTTCGGCCGCACGCTCCTCATGCAGTCCCGCCGCCTTCCCTCCATGTCCTTGGACGTTCTCTGCGACCTGGATCTTGAGCGCCTGATGGACACCTGCCGCAGTGTGGGGCTGGCGGATGATGAGGTCCAGGTGGCCGAAACGCCGGCCGCTGCGGCCAAAGCCATCGAGGCGGGCAAGCTTGTCCTGACGCAGGATGCCGATGTGGCCCTTCAGGCCCCGGTGGACGTCATTGTGGAAGCCACAGGCAATGCGGAGGCGGGCACGCGCAATACGCTGAAAGCCATCGATGAGGGTCGCCACATTGTGTTGGTCACCAAGGAAACCGACAGCGCCGTGGGCCCCATCCTGGCCCAGCGGGCCGCCCGGCAAGGGTTGGTGGTCTCCCAGGCGGACGGCGATCAGCCGAGCCTCCTGCTTGGCCTCATGTCGTGGGCGCGCACGCTTGGGCTTGATCTCGTCTGTGCAGGCAAGGCAAGCGAGTATGACTTCGTGTTTGATATGGAGGCAGGGGAGGTGCGGGCCGAGGGCTTTGAGACGCGCGTGCCGTTAGGCCGCGCCGCTTGGACCCTTGCACCAGACGATCTTGCCGCATCATTGGCTGAACGCTCCGACGCCCTCTCTGCTCTGCCTCAACGCACGCCGCCGGACTATTGCGAAATGTGCCTAGTGGCCAATGCGTCCGGCTTGAAACCGGACCGGCCCGAGTTTCATGCGCCCGTGGCGCGGGTGGCGGAGTTGCCGGATCTGTTTCGCGCCCGTGCTGACGGCGGTGTACTTGCCCGCGAAGGGGTGTTGGAGATGTTCAACTGCTTCCGCCGGCCTGATGAGGTCAGCGCGGCGGGCGGGGTCTTTGTGGTGGTGCGCATCCCCGATGAGGAAACCGGCCGGCTGTTCCAGGCCAAGGGCATGCCGGTGAGCGCAGACGCAACCCATCTTCTGGCCTACAACCCGACCCATCTGCTGGGGGTGGAGGCGGCCCTCTCGGTGATCGTGCCGCACCGGCTGGGGCTCGCCACGGGGAGCGGCACCGTTAGCCCGGTGTGCGACGTGGCCATGCGCACCACAAAGGCGCTGAGCGCGGGCACGGTGTTGGACGATCACGGGCATCATCATCACCATGTGGACGGCGCGGAGGCGCTGCTGGTGGACAGCTGCGCCCTATCTGAGGGCAAGGCCCTGCCCTATTTCATGGCAATGGGGTGTGCGCTGGTAAGGGATGTGGCCGCCGGGGAGATGGTCACGCCAGATGTTGTTCAGGCGCCGGAGGGGTCGGTGCTCTGGTCCCTGCGCGCAGAGCAGGATCTGACGTTCGACGTTTGATCCCGCGCGCTAGAGCAGTTCTTTGTCATATGGAACGGCTCTAGGCACTGCGGTCCAAAATCGCCCCACCCGGCATTTGCTGTGTCGGCGTCAGCTCAATCAGGCTCACGTTCACATGCTGCGGCGTGCCGATGGCATACATGATCGCGGCGACAACATCCTCCGCCTTCAAAGCCTCAAATCCCGCCATGAACGCCGTCCGGTCGGCCTCGGTCCTAAAAGCGGTATCGAAAAACTCCGTGGCTATTCGGCCCGGACAAATCTCCGTCTGGCGCACACCCGATCCTTTCAGCTCCATGCGCAGATGCTGGGCAAACAGATGAAGCCCGCCCTTTGTGGCCCCATACACCGGAAAGCCCAATGGATAGAGGCCCGCAATAGACCCAATATGCACCATGTGCCCGCGTCTGCGCTCCATCATGCCGCCCAGCACGGCGTGGGTGACGTGAATGGCGGCGGACACGTTGAGATCAATCATCTCGTTGATCTCATCAACCGAGCTCTGCAGGAAACCTTCATAGCCGCGCCCCAGACCGGCATTGTTCACGAGCACATCCACCTCAAGGCCCTTCAGCGCATCATAGACCGCATCGGTGTCCTTCAAATCGACCACCAGAGGCTCGCAGCCGGTTTCCTCCGCCAGGGCATCGAGACGGTCTTGCCGGCGCGCCAGGGCCGTCACCTTAAAGCCGGCCTGCGACAGCGTTCGCGTGGCCGCTGCGCCAATGCCGCTGGACGCTCCGGTGATCAGGGCTGACGAGTAATCGTTTGCGGGCATGTTGGACCTCCTGGTTCCATTTTAGGGGTAGTTGGTGGCGTAACAGCCGGTCTCAATCTCTTCAATCAGTGACGGTGCGCTCGGCGCCCAGCCCAGCTCGCTGCGCGCACGTTTGGCCCGCACCCGGCTGTTGGACGCCATGGTGTTGTGGGCCGGCCCCTCGCCCCACTTGGTGGCCGCATAATCGGCCGTCATCGCCTGCGTTGTGCCGCCAAACCCGAGCATCCGGCTGATCGCCTCGCACACCTCGCGCATGGAGTTCTCACCGTTCTCTGCATAGTAGAAGGCTCCCGCCGGTGCCTTTTCCAGCGCCAGGAGATAAAGCATCACCAAATCATCGATATGCACATTGGACCAAGTGTTGGCGCCAGGTCCGATATGCTTGGCTGCACCGTCGGCGCGGGCCAGATCGATCAGCCAGGGCACCTGCATGCTGTGTTTGGAGGCCCCGGTGCCCAGACCATAGATCAGGCTGGGGCAGATGATGACCGCATGCACCCCCTGGTCAGCCCCGGCCAAGACCCGGCGGTTGATGTCCACCCGCGCTGCGCGGCCGGGCGAGGGTTTGAAGGCGCTGTCCTCGTTGAACACATCTTCGCTGAGCTCTCCGCCGTCGGGCTTGCCCACAATGGACGATCCGCTGGTGTGAAGGAGCCGCTTACCAGATCGGCCAAGTGCGGCCACCAGCACATCCGCCGAGGCGCCGTGATCGGCATTGGCTGTGTTGATCACCACATCGGCCGCCTGTGCGGCCTCGGTCAGGATCTGGGGGGCATCCAGCGCACCCATCACCGGCTCAATGCCCTGCGCCCGGGCCTCCTCGGCCCTCTCCTTGGAGCGCACAAGGCCGTGCACCTCAGCTCCGTTGCCAATCAGCGCTGTGGCCACGGAGCCACCGATGTACCCGGTTGCTCCCGTCATGAAGATGCGCATGGCCTAGTCCGTCCTTGTATCTTTTGGCTCTTTGATCAGGCGGCCGGATTCTGACTTGCCCTTTTCCATCCGCTCCCGGATATCCTCAATATGGCTGAGATCAGAGGCGTTCATGGTGATGGTTTCGCTGCGCTCTTCCACCCAGTCCGGATCGGTGTGGATGGTTCTCACAATCAGGTAATGCACCAGCACCAAAACCCCCCACAGCAGGATCGGTATGAAGAGGCCCCGATCGGCGGGCGCAATGTAGCTGAGCGCCATTACCCCGGCGACCACCACACCGTAAGCTGCGATGTGCGGGCGAATTGTGCGGTCCAGCAGGCTCGCCCACGGCTGATCTTGCACAGGACCTGGTGTCTCTTCAGACATCTATTTGAAGTTCATGAAAGTGGGCGGCTCGGGCGGCGGTGCGGGCGGAAAATCAGGATAGCCCCGCGCCACGGCCACGATGCGGAAGGAATAGCGCATCAGAAGCGCCAGTATGCCAAGCACCACCACACTGTCCACCACCGGCGCACCGGCGGCCAGGCGGTACACCAGCACATAGAGGATCCCGGCCAACGGCGTCGCGCTCATATAGAGCGCGGCCGCGTAGTTCTTCAGCATGCCGAACAGCACCGCGGCCACCACCACCGAGAAGCTGTAATACGCAATCCCAAGCGAGCGCCCGTCCGGCCCGCCCCGCAAGGCGGCCAGCGTGATCACCCCAAACAGGACGCCGTGCAGCAGGCAATAAAAGAAGATCTCCGAGTTCGCCTGGCCCTGATGGAGCTTGTCAACCGGTGTGAAATAGGGCGTGGTCCGGTCATTCCAAACGTAGCGTTTGAAATACTTGTCCCACTCGACCTGTGGCTTTCCCTCTTTCTTGGGCAAAGCTTACTCCGCAGGTTGTGCGTCGGATGCCTTCGCTGCCTTTGCGCGTTCTTGCAGAAGGTCCTTGGCTTTCTCCAGATCAAGGCGCTCTTTGCCCTCGATCTTGCTGCCTTCCTCTTCCGGCCATTCTACGGTCAAAAGCGGGAAGCGGATGTTCTGCGGCCCAAAGAGCACGATCACCAGCTGCAACCAAACCGCGATGCCGGCCAGGATGACCACGACGATGCCTGCCACCAGGAAGGATTTGATGATCCAGCGGTGAGACAAGCCCACCAGCGAAGCGGACACTTCGCCGATCTTGTAGGCGTCCTGCGCGTAGACGAAGGCAAAGTAAGCCAGCACGATGCAGTAGGGTATGAAGAAGAAGGTCAGACCGATGAACTCGATCCAGGCTTTCTTCTTGAACGCCAGATTCTCACGCACAAGGTCCACGCGCACGTGGGTGTTCCAGATGTACCCGTAGGCCAGCACAAGCGTGAACATCACGGTGTGAGAATGCCATTGCAGCTCCTGCAGCAATGTTGAGCCGAACAACGGGCTCACATTCTCGATCAACCAGATTTGCATCGTACCGGTTTTGCGCAAGGTCACGTCGAACACAGTGATCAGCACGAGCGGCACCACAAACCAGGCGCCAAAACGGCCGATCCAATCGACAAACTTTGTGAGCCGGTTGCTCAACTGAAGCGCAGCCGGCAGCTCATCTTCGGACAGGTGACGAAGCTGTTTCTTCTCGGCCTCTTTGACGAGTGCCTCGGCTTCGGCGTGTGTCATCTCACTCATCGCTAAACCCTCTAAGCTTCGTTAATCGTAGACCGCACTCATCAACGAGAGCGCAATCTCAGGCTTCCAAATCACCAACAACAGACCAATCAGCTGCAGCATTACGAAAGGAATGATGCCTTTATAGATGCTCTGAATCTTGATCTCCTTCGGCGCGATGCCCTTCAGATAGAACAGGGCAAATCCGAACGGAGGTGTCAGGAACGAGGTCTGCAGGTTGATGGCCATAAGAACGATGAACCAGAAAATGATGTTCTGGGACGCAATGTGATCGCCGAAGTCCATGCCCGACACCAGCGGTGCAAAGACCGGCAGCACGATCAGCGTGATCTCGATCCAATCCAGGAAGAAGCCCAGGCAGAATGTGATCACCATGATCAGGATGAGAAGACCCCAAGAGGTCAGTCCGGCATCGCGAATCAGGTGCTCCACAATGTCGTCCCCACCCAGCGAGCGGTAAACGTACGCAAAGCACGTGGCACTCACAATAATGAAGAAGATCATCGCCACAGTTTTAGCGGACGTGTGGCACGTGTCCTTCAAAAGGTCGAAGTTGAGACGCCGGTTGAACGCCGCCAACAGCATGACGCCGAACGCACCCACCGCGCCAGCCTCGCTGGGGGTGGCCCACCCCAGCAGAATCGAGCCCTTGATCATGGTGATCAGGAACACCGGCGGCAGGAAGCTCTTGAAGATCAGTCCGGGATATTCGTTCCTGGGAACATCCAAAAGCTCCGGCGGCAGTTTCGGCGCCACCGAGGGGTTCATCCAGGAATAGACCAGAACATATGTAATGTAGAGCGCAGCCAGGCACAGCCCCGGCACGATGGCGGCCATGAACACATTACCCACCGACACGGCCAGAAGGTCGGCCATGATGATCAGCATAATGCTGGGCGGAATAAGAATGCCCAGCGTGCCGGAGGCGGCGATGGTGCCGCAGGACAGCGAATGGCTGTAGCCCTGCCGCATCATGGTGGGAAGCGCCAGCGCGGTCATCATGGTCACCGAGGCACCGATAATGCCGGTCATGGCGGCCAGCACGGTGCCCATAATGGTCACCGCCAGCGCCAAAGCGCCGGGAACCTTTTTGAGGAGCACCTGCACGCAATAGAGCAGGTCTTCGGCAACACCGCTGCGCTCCATCATAACGCCCATGAAAACAAAGGCCGGCACGGACACCAGAACCAGGTTCTCTGCCGCCTGTCCCCATATGCGCGGTAAGAAATTAAAGAACTCAATCAATGAGAACATCTGAAGGAAATAGCCGAGAAGGCCAAAGAGAAGCGCAAGCCCCCCTAGGATGAATGCCACCGGAAAGCCTGTGAAGAGCAGGCATGCCAGAGAGGCAAACATGATGATCGGCAAGAAATCTTGGACCGTGTAGAGCAGGTTGCGCTGGCCTTGTTCATCCAGCCCCTGTACCCACAAAAATCCAACAACCAAAACGGCCAGAACGGCGATAACAGCGATCGACGCGCGCGAACGCACAATTGCACTGAGTGCGGCTTCCATCCCTCAACTCCTCAGACGGGCCCGATTTTTGTTGTTTGGGCTTCCGTTACCATTGAGATCCCGGGCGAGTATTTCGCCCGGGATCCTTGGATCGCTTGAATGCGAGTCCTCTCAGACGACTTACTGTTTCAGGTAAGTCGGCTGCAGGGACTGCGCAGCACCCCACTTCGCATAGAGCTTGCGGAATGCGCTGTAGCTGTCGGCCACTTCTTTGAAGAGCGGATCTTTTTTGGAGTCTTCTTCCAGCACTTCATTCCAGGCTTTTTCAAACACGGCCAGTTGATCGTCAGTCCAACGACGGGTCGTCACGCCATGCTTCTCGCCCATTTCCACCATGGCGGACGGGTTCACAAATTCCGTTTCCGCGTAGGTTGCGTGGATGCTGTCACCGCAAGCCACTTCAACCATGGCCTTGTACTGATCCGGCAGACTATCCCATTTGTCTTTGTTGATCAGCAGTTGGCTGACAGACACTTGCTGGTGCCAGCCCGGGAAGTAGTTGTTCTTGGCGATTTGATAGAAACCGTATTTGATGTCCATGGCCGGCATGGAAAATTCGGTTGCATCGATCACGCCTTTTTCAAGGGCGGGGAAGATGTCGCCACCAGCCAGCAGCTGAGTGGACACACCGATCTTCTGCATCACGCGGGCACCCAGGCCAAAGAAGCGCATCTTCAGACCACGCAGTTGCTCGAGGTCTTTGATTTCTTCTTTAAACCAACCGGAGGTTTCCGGGCCGATTGCAAAGCAGTCTTGCTGGTGGATATTGTGCTGTGCGTAGATCCGCTGTTGGATCTTGTCGCCGCCACCGTACTTCTTCCAGGCGAAGTATTCGCCAACACCCGGGCCGAACGGCACGGCGGTGAAGAAGGCCAGAGCCGGATATTTACCAACGTCGTAACCAGCAGTGGTCCAAGCGGCTTCGATCGAGCCTTTCGACGTGGCGTCAAAGCCTTCGTTAGCAGGGATCAAAGCGCCCGGCTCGAAGAACTTCATTTGGAAGTTACCGCCTGACAGGCGGTCGATAACTTTGGAAAAACGTACAGCAGAAGTTCCCAGGTGCGGCACAGAGCTGCCCCAAGCGCTATGCAATTTCCATCTTACCCTTTCTTGAGCCGTGGCAGGTGCCAGGACCGTGAAAGCGGTAACGGCCGTTGCAGCAGCCGCGAGTACTAGAGATTTGCCGAGTTTCATATTGAGCGTCTCCCTCCATGGATTGACGGCATTTGTTATCCCCCCGGATTTTGGAGTCCCCGAGGTTGATGCCGAAGACATAACATACGATTTCAGGAATGCAAAGTTTAAGGCAGATCTTGAGGTTAAGACCCTCTCCGGCGATCCCCAAACGCACATTTCCCTTCGCCCCAAGGCCCGCTATAGATAGCGGTCCAACGCGCAAGGGAGGCAGTGAATATGAGCAAGCCGGTCATCGGATTTATTGGACTGGGCATTATGGGACGGCCCATGGCGGGTCACGTGCAGCAAGCGGGCTATCCGCTGGTGGTTGTCAATTTTGATCCGCCCCTGCCCCAGCCTCTTCTCGAAGCAGGTGCCAAGGTGTGCGAAACCAACCGTGAGGTGGCCGAAGCAGCGGATATCATCGTCATCATGGTGCCGGACACGCCGGATGTTGAGACCGTGCTGTTTGCCGAGAACGGCGTGGCCGCAGGACTTGAGGCCGGCAAACTGGTGATCGACATGAGTTCGATCTCGCCCAACGCAACGGCAGAATTTGCCAGAAAGATCAACGCTCTAGACTGCGACTATCTGGACGCGCCGGTCTCCGGCGGCGAGCCCAAGGCCGTTTCCGGCGAGCTCACCATCATGGTGGGCGGCCCTCAAGCCGCGTTTGAAAAGGCGCTGCCTGTGTTGGAAACAATGGGCACCACGATCACTCTGATCGGCGAACGAAACGGAGACGGCCAAGTGTGCAAAGTGGCCAACCAGATCATCGTGGGCTGTGCTGTCCAGGCCGCCGCCGAAGCTTTGCTGTTTGCCTCCAAGGCCGGTGCCGACCCGCGCAAAGTCCATGCCGCACTGATGGGCGGGGCCGCGCGCTCGGTGATTTTGGAGAATCACGCCGTGCGCATGCTGGACCGCAACTTTGAGCAGACGTTCCGAGTGGAGCTGCAGCGCAAAGATTTGGGTCTTGCGGTGGAAGCCGGCCGGGAATTGGCTATGGTGCTGCCCAACGCCACCACCGCCTGGCAGTTGCTCAACGCATGCGAGGCGAACGGTGACCTGAACGCAGATGCGATTTCGGTGCTGAAAGTGCTGGAGCGCATGGCCAACCACACTCTGGAGGCATAAATGACAAAACCCAAGCTCGGCTTCATCGGCCTTGGCCTCATGGGCCAGGCGCTCACGGCTCATCTGACCGAATGTGGCTATACCGTCACTGGCTATGACATTGACCGGAACAAGGTTGATGCCGCCGCCGGGCACGGGGTCGCTGCGGCCGCATCCTCCGCTGAGGTCACTGAGGCCAGCGACATCATCCTGATGTGCGTCATCTCCACCGACGCGGTGGACGCAGCCGTGTTCGGCGAAGGCGGCGTGGCCGCAGGTGGTGCGTCGGGCAAGGTGTTGGTGGACCATTCCACCACGATTGTCAGCAACACCAAGGATATGGCGGCGCGGCTCAAAGAGGCCACCGGCATGGGCTGGGTGGACGCCCCCGTCTCCGGCGGCCCGCCGGCAGCCCGGTCCGGCACTCTCGCCATTATGGCGGGCGGCGACGCGGCCGACATCGAGACGGTCGCCCCGGTCATGGGCGACATTTCAGGCGGCTTCACCCATTTTGGGCCGGTGGGCGCAGGCCAGGTGGCCAAGATGGTGAACCAGATCCTCGTGCTCAACAATTATGCGGTTTTGGCGGAGGCTTTGGCCCTGGCGGAAGCCGGCGGGATAGACGCCAGCAAGATCCCTGATGCCCTGGCCTCCGGCCATGCAGGCTCCAACATGCTGAAGAACATCTTCCCGCGCATGATCGCCCGCGATTTTGAGCCTCAGGGCTATGCCCGGCAGATCCTCAAAGATTTCGATATGCTGCACGATCTGGCCAAAACCCTGAAATCGCCGACGCCCATGTCGAGCCAGGCCACATCTTTGTTCCGCATCCTCTGCTCCAAGGGGCACCAGGAGTT
>JBCDDQ010000043.1:0-21373 GCA_039180225.1 Pseudomonadota bacterium | reverse complement strand
AGGGCTGGCGGCCGACACTGCCCAGCTTGGCGGGCAGATACCAGTGACGCAGAGCCGCGATGACGCCCATCTCCGACTGGCCGTAGATTTGGGTGAGCGCCAGGTCGGGCAATCGCTTCATGAGCTCCACCTGAACCCAATCGGGCATGGGTGCGCCGGCAAAGCTCAGCTTGCGCCAGGTCTTCAGAGCGCCCGCGTCGAACCCGTCATGGTTTAACAGCATACCCGCCTGGGTGGGCACCATGAAGGTGGCCGTCATCCCGTGGCGATCTGCCAGGTCCATAAACGCGGCCGGGTCCCACTTGGGCAGGAAGAGCGTGGTGGCCCCGGCTAGGATCGCCGGCTGGAACATGATGTTGAGCGCCGCCACATGGAAGAGGGGGGTGACGATGGCCACCCGGTCGCGCTCATCGAGGGCTTCTTCCACCATTACCGTATGGGCGGTGACCGCCCGGGCCCGGTGGTTGCACAGAACGCCTTTGGGGCGCCCGGTGGTGCCGCCGGTGTAGGTCATGCAGAAAGGGTCCTGCTCGGACAGTGCGACGTCCGGCGACGTGGAGGGCGCCGAGGCGATCAGCTCTTCCAGGCGGCGGGTCTGCAGCGGCATCTCTGCGTCGCCAAAGCCGATGAGATGCTGCAGCTTGGGCAGCTTGTCTTGAACGCCAGCCACCTTATCGGCAAAAGCGCTGTCGAAGATCAGCACCTCCACATCGGCCTTGTTCAGCACGAAGACCAACTCTTCGGGCGCATAGAGCACCGAGACGTTGGTCAGCACATATCCGGTGCGGGCCACGCCGAAGAAGACGATGCCGTATTCGGTGAGATTGCGGCTGAGCATGGCAACCTTGGCGCCTTTGTGCAGGCCAAGCGCCAAAAGTGCGTTTGCCAGCTGATTGGCCTTTTGGTTCAAGGCGCGGTAGCTGAGTTCGCTGTCACCGCAAATGATGGCCGGCTTGTCGGGGAACCTCTTGGCAGAGCGCTCCAACATTTGCCCTGTCAGCACAGCACACCTCGATGCTTGATGAGCCTAGACATTGAGCAGCAGGTACTCCCGCTCCCAAGAACTGATCACCCGGCGATATTGCTGCATCTCATAATCCTTCACCTCCTGGTAGACTTCAATGAAGCGCTCGCCGAACACCTGTTTTAGGGGTTTGGTGTAGTTCAGCTTGCTCATGGCTTCTTCAAGGTTGAGCGGAAGCGTGTGCGCATAACGGTAGGCGGAGCCTTCCACCGGAGAGGTGGGTTTGAGCTTTTCCGTCATGCCCAGATAGCCGCAGGCCAAGGTTGCTGCCAGGGCGAGGTAAGGATTGGAGTCGGCCCCCGGCACCCGGTTCTCCACGCGCATGGCCGCTGGGTCGGACGCAGGGACCCGCAAAGAGACCGTCCGGTTATCAATGCCCCAGTGGGAATTGGTCGGGGCGTCCGCGTAGGGCACCAGGCGCCGGTAGGAGTTCACGCTCGGAGCAAAGAACGGCATGCAGCCTGCCAGATAGCGCTGGAGCCCGGCAATGTGGGAGAGCAACAGGCGCGACTGCTTGCCCGCCTTGGTGGCGAACAGGTTCTTGCCGGTTTGCACATCGACCAGCGATTGGTGGATGTGCATTGACGAGCCGGGCTCGTCCTCGTGGGGCTTGGCCATGAAGGTGGCGTAAACGTCGTGCTTGATGGCCGCCTGGCGCACGGCGCGCTTGAAGAGGAACACCTGGTCAGCCAGATCCAGGGGATCGCCGTGGTCGAAATTGATCTCAAGCTGAGCCGGCCCGCTCTCGTGGCTCAAGGTGCCGATGTTGATGCCGTGGGGTTCGCAGTAGTCGTAAATGTCTTCCACGATCGGATCGAACTCATTAGCGCTGTCGATGCCATAGGCCTGACCTCCTGCTTCCTTGCGCCCTGAGCGCCCGACCGGCGGCTCCAGAGGATAGTCCGGGTCGGTGTTCTTCTCCACCAGATAGAACTCCAGCTCCGGCGCGACGACGGGCCTCCAGCCGTTCTCCGCGTAGAGTTCGAGCATCTTTTTGAGAACAAAGCGCGGGGAGATGTCGACCGGTTCGTCGTTCAGGTAATAGCAATCGCAAATCACCTGGGCGGTGGGCTCAGAGTACCAGGGCACCATACGGATGGAATCCATATCGGGCTTCAGGTAGATGTCCGATGCCGCCTGGCTGGTGACGTTCGCTTCCTGCACATAGCGTCCGGTGACGGTGAGGATGAAGATCTCCTCGGGCATTCTGAGGCCCTGTGTTCCGATGGCGGACAGAAACTTCTTGGCCGGAATGATCTTTCCGCGGGCGACGCCCCCCATGTCGGGTACAAGGCATTCCACCTCTTCGATCCCGTGTTCTGTGATCCAGTCTTGTAGTTTCTTTTTGGACATGGTGGGTCTGCTTGGAACGTCTCAGGCGTCTCGTGCTTTCTCACTACCACAACCGGGCCAATTAGGGGTAGACCTCTGCGTTCGACCTTTATGGCATGATTTTGAGGACGCCCATGACGCTGCCATCTGACGGTCTTTCCTATTACCGGGCCAGCGCTAACCCAGCGTATGAACACCCCAAGCTGCAAGGCGATCACACGTGCGATGTGTGCGTGATCGGTGCTGGATACACCGGGCTCTCCGCTGCGCTTGAGCTGGCCGAACGGGGTTATGATGTGATCGTGCTGGAGGCCGATGTGGTGGGCTGGGGGGCCTCTGGGCGCAATGGGGGTCAGATCTGCACCGGTGTCTCCTGCGGCATGGAGAAGATTGAAAAGGTGGCCGGGCGCGAGGCGGCGCAAAAGGTCTTCGATATCTCCGAGGAGGCCAAGAGCCTGATCAGCTCCCGCGTGAAGACCCATGAGATCGAATGCGATCTGAAATGGGGGTATCTGCATGCCACAGAGAATGCGGGCGAAGCGGACGAGTTGCGCCATGAGATTGAGTACATGGAAGGGTATGGTCAGACAGATGCCACCTTCCTGGACAAAACGGCTCTGGAGGAGCGTCTCGGCTCCACCCGCTACCATGCCGGGGTGCGCGAGGAGAGTGCAGGCCATCTCCATCCGCTCAACTATTGCCTGGGCCTCGCTGATGCGGCCACCAAGGCAGGCGCCAAGATCTTCGAACACTCTCCGGCGCTGGAGCTGGACACGGGCGCCAACCCGTCCGCCGAAACCGAGCTGGGCTCGGTCAAAGCCAAGTTCATGGTGGTGGGCGGCAATGCCTATCTGGGCAAGTTGGTGAAGCCGCTTTATCAACGGCTGATGCCGTGCGGGTCCTTCATTCTGGCCACCGAACCGCTCGGGGAGAACCGGGCCCGCGCGCTGATCGCCGGCGATGAGGCCGTCTCCAACACCAACTTCATCGTCGATTATTACCGCTTTTCGGCCGACCACCGCATGTTGTTCGGTGGGCGGTGCAGTTACTCCACGTTGGAGCCGAAGGATCTGGCCGCCTTCATGCGCCCGCGCATGACGAACGTGTTTCCGCAGCTTGCCGATGCAAAGATCGACTATGCCTGGGGCGGTTACATCGGCATCACCATGAACCGCATCCCGCATGTGGGCCGGATCGGTGAGAAGGTCTATTTCGCCCAAGGCTATTCCGGCCAAGGTGTGGCGCTGTCGGGCATGTGCGGCAAGCTTTTGGCCGAGGCCATTGCAGGGCAGGCCGAACGCTTCGATGTGATGGCCCAATTCAAGCACCAGCCGTTCCCAGGCGGCCCGTTGCGCACCCCGGCGCTGGTTCTGGGTATGCTGTATTACCGCCTCCGTGACGCCCTCGGTTAAACAAGGACCTCAGCCCATGCTCCCCCGCAAGCGCTTCCACCCGAAGGACCATTTATCGATCGGTATCGATCTGAACCATTCCCATGGGCTTAAGGTTGGCCAGATGATCTTCATTGGCGGCCAGGCCGATATCAACGCCGAAGCCAAGGTGACCCAGCCCGGCGAGGTGGCGGTGCAGACCCGCATGGCCATGGAGGGTGTGAAGACCGTGCTCGCCGGCATGGAGGCCGAGCCGAGCGATCTGGTCAAGCTCACCGCATTCTATGTCCTGGGGGATAAGCCGGACGAGCGGCTGATCTTGGAGACCATGGCGGAGAGCCTTGGTCCGCTCGCCGGTCCCGGACCGGCGGTAACGCTGGTGCCCATCGAGACCAACTGTTTTGACGGGCTGACCATTGAGATCGAGGCCATCGCCATGCGCGGTCACAATGGGGAGCGGCTTGCCCGCACCGCCGCGTGGATCCCGGATGGCCCGGACCTGCCGCGGGCCTTCAGCCATGCGGTGCGCTGTGAAGAGATGATCTTCACCAGTGGGCAAACGGCAGAAGATGAGGGCGGTGCCATGCAGAGCCCTGGCAGCCTTGCCGCCCAAAGCCATGTGGTGTTGGACAAGCTGCAGCGCCTGCTGGCCGGCCTTGGCGCTGATCTCCACGATGCGGTGAAGGCCAATGTGTTCAACGTGGAGCCGGGCGATCAGGAAGAGTGGAAAGAGGCCGCGCTGGTCCGCGCCAGCTACTACAAGGAGCCGGGCCCTGCGGCCACGGGCCTCTCGCTCACCCGTCTGCCCAAATCAGATGCCATGGTGCGCTATGACGTGATCGCCATGCGCGGCACGGATGGGGCCCGTCTACCGCGCGAAGGTGTGTGGCCCACCGGTCATTGGGACTGGCCGGTGCATCTGCCCTACCGCCATGGGCTGAAAGTGGGCGATTTCGTTTTCTTAGGCGGCCAGGTGTCGCTGACCCCGGAGGGCGCAGTGATTGACCCGGGCGACGTGCCGGCCCAGACCCGAACTGCCATGCAGAACATCCAAAAGGTGCTGCAGGAGTTCGGTCTCGACTTTGAGCACCTGGTGAAGATCAACACCTTCTATGCGGGAGAGAAGGGCCAGGAGGATCTCCTTAAGAACGCCAGCGTTCGCGCCGGGTATTACCGGGATCCCGGACCGGTCTCAACGGGCATCCCCTTCGAATACCTTGCCTATAAGGACATGCTGATCGAAATCGATTGCATAGCAATGGTTTAACCAAGGATGTGCACCAGCCGCGGCGCACCTTGACAAATCGGTTTTGATTTCTCATATTTCTGTTTAGACAGAAATTTGAGAAATCGGAGACCGATATGAACCTCACACCTGCCATGGAACGCTACATCCTGCACTGGGGTGAAATGGGCTCCAGGTGGGGGGTGAACCGGTCTGTCGCGCAAGTCCATGCGCTGCTCTATCTGGCCGACCGGCCGCTCAGCGCAGATGAGATCGTGGAGACGCTGGGCATTGCCCGCTCAAATGTGTCCACCTCTCTCAAGGAGCTGCAGAGCTGGGACCTGATCTCCATGACCCATGCCATGGGCGAACGGCGCGATTTCTTCGAAGCCAAATCTGATCTTTGGGACATTCTGCTCACCGTGGTCGACGGGCGCAAGAAGCGGGAGATCGACCCCACGCTCTCGATGATGCGCCGGGCGGTGCTGGATGCGCGTGATGAGAAGAACATGCCGTCCGTGGCCCGCGAACGCATGGAGGACATGCTGGATTTCGTGGAGGCCATGAACGACTGGTACGGCCAGGTCAGCCGGCTGCCCAAGCCGGTGCTGATCAAGCTCATGAAGATGGGCGCTAAAGTGGGGAAATTGGTGAAGAAAAAATAGACGCTTCTGCACGATTTCCCAATCGGTCCTGCACACTCTGATGCCAGAAACCGCACG
The DNA here is from genome assembly GCA_039180225.1 of Pseudomonadota bacterium. Taxonomy (GTDB): domain Bacteria; phylum Pseudomonadota; class Alphaproteobacteria; order Rhizobiales; family CAJQND01; genus JAAEUE01. The sequence continues at coordinate 15,679 of JBCDDQ010000043.1, read as the reverse complement.
GGTGGCAACGCGTAGGAGGAAAGAAAAATGTGGGCTGTTGAACGGTTTGAAAAGGTTCACAACCTGGCGCGCCCCAGAAAGCGTTTGGGCTTGGATGCCGCCGACCGGGTGTTGGAGGCCTTGAGCTCAAGAAGCGGCTACGACAGCGACGGCATGGGCATCCGCACCCTGATTGGCCCTGCAGCGTGGTCGCGCCTGACCCCGGCCATCAGGGAGCGTTTCGGCACGAGCCCCAAAGGCGGTGAAGTGCGCCTCTATCGCGGCATTATGGAGAAAGTGGCGTGCACGTGGTTCGGTCTGGCGCTTGCCCATGTGGGCCGCCTGTTGGGCGCGCCCATGGCGTGGAAGACCGGGCGCAATGTGCCGTGCGATGTGCATGTCTACGCGGACCCCGACGGCGGGGTGGTCTGGGAGCGCCACTACACCTTCACCGGCCTCAGCGAGATCGTTGCCAAAACCACCAAGCGCTGCGATGGACGCGGGCGGCTGCTGGAATGCTTTGGCCGCCACGCGGGTATGACCTTGCGGGTCTATGAGGAGAATGGCGAGCTCCACTTTAAGTCGGAAGACTTTTTCCTGCGGGCCGGCAACCGTAAGCTGGTGCTGCCGATGGCGGTGAGCCCGGGCACGCTGCACGTGGTGCAAAAGTGTGAAGGCAGCGGCAATTTCCGCTTCACAATGGATGTGGATCATCCCTGGCTTGGTCGCATTGCGGCCCAGGATGGAGTGTTTCGCGAAGGTGCCGCCTAGCGCCGCTTCGGCCAATGTCGATTTCTGCCCTAAAAAAGTCGCGACTGGCCCTCGGAAATTTACCTAAACCCAGTATTTTTATGCGACTATAAGGGGTTGGCGGAATCTGACCGCCCCCAAACGGAGTGTGCGCCATGAGCGAGGAAGAAGATCTCGATCTCAATTCGTTGGATGACGATGAGCTTGTCCAACAGATGCATGACGATCTCTACGATGGCCTGAAAGAGGAAATCGAAGAGGCGGTGCACATCCTGTTGAAGCGCGAGTGGGCGCCTTACGACATTCTCACCAAAGCCCTGGTGGAAGGCATGCGCATCGTGGGCGTGGACTTCCGCGACGGTATCTTGTTTGTGCCTGAAGTGTTGCTTGCCGCCAATGCCATGAAAGCTGGCATGTTCATTCTGCGTCCGCTCTTGGCGGAAACCGGCGCACCGCGGGTAGGCAAGATGGTGATTGGCACCGTGAAAGGCGATATTCACGACATCGGCAAAAACCTGGTGGCCATGATGATGGAAGGTGCCGGGTTTGAGGTGATCAATATCGGCATTAACAACCCGGTTGAGAACTATCTGGAAGCTATTGAAGAGCACAAGCCTGATATCCTGGGCATGTCGGCGCTTCTGACCACCACCATGCCTTATATGAAGGTTGTGATCGATACCCTCAAAGAAAAGGGCATCCGCGAGGACTACATTGTGCTGGTCGGTGGCGCGCCGCTGAACGAGGAATTCGCGGACGCAATCGGTGCGGATGCCTATTGCCGCGACGCAGCTGTCGCGGTAGAAACGGCTAAAGAGTTTATGAATCGCAAGCACAACGTGTTGGCTGCAGGCTGATCATAAATCCGGCTCTGAGAGCCGGGCTTTGAACACTCGGCGGGTGGGGCCGCCATTCCCTCAGGTGGGGAGGGAAGCAAACGGACGGACGCCGGGGGGCGTCCGTTTGTTGTTGGGGCCAGGCGGTTGGGCCCCAAGCTCGGTCAGAACCGTATCAACCAAAATGGCGTGCACATGTTCGTCGGCCCAGGAGACCTCTGTGAATGTGACCCGTTGAGGCGCCAACCAGCCGGTCGAGCGTGTCGCCCGGGTGCTGTTCGCCAATCCCGTGAACAACAAGCACAAGACGCTTCTTGCGTTTTTCGGCTGCGGTGTCCGGTTCCAAGAGTTCTCCTCGCTTGAACGGATGACCCCTTCATTTGCGCTCATGAGGCAGAAGAAATAGTGCCACGCGGGGGGCCGTTGCCTCAAGAGTTGATGAGAATTGGCGGCGCAGGCCATTGAACAGACCCCGAATCGTGGCTAGCATTCACGCTCCACATGGCCCTAACGAGGAGGTTTTGCACATGAAGTCCATTCAACACTGCTTTGCGATCACCGGATTAGTCTTGTCGGGCCTTGTGGCAGGGTCGCCGGGCGCGGCGGCGGCGCCGCAAGCGTTGGCTTTGGTGGAAACCAGCGGCACGATTGATCTGGCCTGCGCCGGGGCAACCTGCAGCGCCGAACTCACATCATTCTGTCTGGATTCCAGCCGTTTTTCGCCGCCCAAAGGCACCGAGTATGAGCTGGCCACCGAAGGACTGGTACAACTGGTTGGCACCACGCCGGACGGGCGCAGCGTGTCATTGGATGCAGGGCAGGTTGCGCGTTTCGTCTCGCAGCGCCGACATCTGGCCGTGCGCGTTAGCGTTGACCGGGCCAAGCTCAGATCTTTCGGCCTGAGCCACGTTTCTGTTCACGTGGCTGCCCATGCCGCGCTTTTGCCCGTTCCAACCCGGGCCGACCCAACAGCCATCGGCAAGGCTGAAGCTGACCTCTTCACCGGTCCCTTGCGCAAGCTTGGGAGCCAAATCGTAGATGCCAATTCCACCCGCATGCAGGCGGCGCGGATCACATCGCGCATGATCAATCTTCTGCCGGATCGCAGCGCCGGGAAAACGCAGCTGGAACCCGTTTGGCGGCGGGCAACAACCGCGGCTGCGGCGCCCGGTAAGCCGCTCACACCTGAAGCCCGGGACAAGGCCCGGGGCGCTCTGGAGCTGTGCCGCTATGTGACCCGGGTCAATCGCAGGATCAGCCTGAAGAAGTGCCTCCAGGAGAAGCATGACGGCCTGGTGGATTATCTCAATCAGCAATATTGGAAGGCGGTCAAAACGGGCACCTGACCCCGAAAGGGTCCCAAATCGCGCACACAAGCGCCTCACGAAAACATTAAACTTCGTGTGCGCACGTGTGCGCGCCAATGCGTTAGCGTGGGCAAATCGTATCATTTTTGAAGATTTGGCCCCATGGCGACGTTTGCTGCTTCCCTACCGTTTGGCCTGGATGAAACCAGGGCGGACGACACCCTGGGCGCACTCTGGACGAAGGCGCATGATGCGTTCGGGACCCGGACAGCGCTTAGCATCAAAGATACCTCATACTCCTACGACGACCTTGATCTGAGGGCGCGCGCCCTGGCCGCCAGGCTGCACGGGGCGGGGCTTCAGGCCGGAGATGTGTGCGGGATTTACCTTGGGCGGTCTGCGGAGTGTGTCATTGCCATTTTGGCGGTCACCTTGGCCGGCGGTGCCTGGTTGCCGCTGGATCCGGCCTATCCCAAAGCCCGGCTCAGAGCCATGGCGGATGAGGTAGGGATCAAGCTGTTGCTGGTGGAAAGCGACACGGAGCCCTTGGCCGTCAATTGCCGGGCAGAGATTTTACATGTGAGCGCAGACGCGCCATCAGCTCCGGTGAGCGATGCGGCGGGGCCCGGCTGGCGCGCACGGGGCGATGATCTTGCCTATATCATCTACACATCAGGTTCCACCGGCCGGCCCAAGGGCATTCAGATCCATCAAAAGGCGCTGATCACCTATCTGGCGTCCATGGCCGATGTTTTGCCGCAACAGACGATGGCCTGCGTCTTGTCGGTGAGCTCGCCGAGCTTTGATATCTCCCTGCTTGATTTGTTCCTGACGTTCCGGGCCGGCGGCACTCTGGTGCTCGCCTCGGCCGGCGAAGCTCGGGATGGACGCCGTCTTAAGGATCGGATTGAGGCCGCGCGGCCAAGCTTGCTGCAGGCCACGCCCGCCACATGGCGTCTGCTGCTCGCCGCTGGCTGGCAGGGCGATGAGGCGCTGACGCTCCTAACTGGCGCTGAAGCCATCAGCCCGCGTATGGCGCGTGAGTTGAAAGCCCGCGCGAAATCCGTCTGGAATCTTTATGGGCCAACGGAGACCACCTTGTGGGCCACGGCGGGCGAGATTACCGACGATGATGTTCAGTGCGGGACCATTCCCATTGGCCGGGCGCTTGCCCACTTCGAAACGCTGATTCTGGATGAGGCGCGAAACCCGGTGAACACTGGAGAGGTGGGGGAGTTGTGGCTGCTGGGCCCAACCCTCTCGCGCGGCTATGTGGCCCAGCCCGCCCTAACGGCGGCGCGCTTTGTTCAGCTCCCGCAGGGCACGGCCTACAGGACCGGAGACCGGGTGGCTGTGCGACCCGATGGCCAACTCAGCTTTCATGGGCGCATTGACAATCAGATCAAGCTCAACAGCGTGCGGATTGAACCGGCTGAGGTTGAGGCGGTTCTGGTGCGCCATCGCGGTGTGCGTGAGGCCATTGTGGCAGCCAGGGGCCTGAAGGGCGATGAGGAGGCCAAGCGCCTGGTGGCCTACATTGTGCCCGCCGCCCAAGCCTCAGACCGGGATGGCTTGGTGCCGGCACTGCAACAGCTGGCCAAAGCGCATCTGCCGGCCGCCATGTGTCCGGCGCAGTATGTCGAGGTGAGTGATCTGCCGCTGACCCCATCGGGCAAAATTGACCGCAATGGCCTTCCGGCGCCCGAGAGCATCCGGCCCGAGCTTGCCACGACATATGTGGCGGCGCGCGATGCGTTGGAGCTGCGGCTCGCCGCCCTGATGGCTGAGGCTCTGGATGTGCGGCCGGTGGGTGTGCAGGACAGCTTCTTTGATCTGGGTGGGGACAGCCTGGCCACGGTTGAGTTTCTGCTCGCCTTGGAGAACGCGCTGGATGTGAAGATTGAACTGAACGGCTTTTTGGAGGAGCCGACGGTTGAAGCTCTGGCGCGGACCATCAACCAGGCCCGGGCATTCCGCCCCTCAACGGCGCTGGTAAGCCTTCGAACCGAAGGCAGCGAACCACCGCTCTTCTTGATCCACGGTGCGGGCGGACTTGCCTTCACGGTATTTGAACTGGGACAGGCCGTAGAAGGCGACTTCCCGGTGTTTGCCGTGCAGGACCCGGCGTGCGATCTTGCCACTGAACCCCTGCGCACGGTGCCCGCCATGGCCACTGCGTTGATCGCGCAAATCCGAACAGCCCAGCCCCAGGGGCCCTACAGGCTGTGCGGGCACTCCTTTGGCGGTCTCTTAGCCTATGAGATGGCATTGCAGCTTGAACAAGAGGGCCAAACTGTTTCGTTCGTCGGGCTGATCGACACGCCCACCCCGCCGCTCTCCAGCACCGGGCGCGGTGTCTTGCCGGCGCTCAGAAACACCTGGCGGGAAGTGAGATTCTTCTTTCAGATCCTCACCCAGGCCGGACCCATGGCGCTGGACGGACTTTATGTCTTGTTCGGGGCGGAAGCGCGCTACCAACAGGCCATGGGTGAGCGGGCCTCGTCTCTCAGCGCACTGTGGACCAACGCCATGTTTCGGGCTTTCCACAAGGCGTCCGGTCTGGCGTCTGCGGTGGACCGCAATTCGCGCCTTTTGATGATGCGCCAGCCTGGTATCCGCCGTTCGATCCAGCTGACCGGGCTTCACGACCAGGCCCGGCGTGCCTATAGGCCGGAACGCTATAGTGGCCGGGTCGATCTGTTCCGCGCCCAAGAGGCGTCGGCAGAGACGAAAGGCTTTGATGAAGAGACGTTGGGCTGGGCGGCGCTGGCGCGCGGTGTTGACACCCATTGGGTTCCGGGATCGCACTTCACCATGACCCGGGGATCACATCTGGCCGTTCTGGTGAAGCTGCTCAAAAGCGCCTTGGAGGGCAGCCGCTAGCCGCCGGGCGGAAACTGACCGGCGCAGGTTTCCTCTGCGCGGGCAGAGAACTGGGTAAACTGCGCATCGGTGATCACGCCATCATCCTTCATTTTCTGAACCGTCACGAGGCGGGCATCCCGGCATTTCACATATTCGGGGTTCAGTTTGGCATCGTCCTCGCCTTGCTTGACGGGTGGCGGGAACATCACATGCCAGTTGAGGAAGACAAGCAGGCCGATGCAGACCGCGCCAATGGTCCCGGCAACGATCCGAGCACCGGGGCTATCGATAAAGGTTTCAGGTTCTGCCATAGCGCCTCACGCCTCCGCTGCCAGAGGCAGGTTGGTCAGAAGGTTTTGCGGCTTCATTTTCAGCTTGCCGTCTGTGGTTTTTGCCAGCCCCAGGTAGATCGGTCGCCCCTCCACCGCAGGGCTGAGCGCACCCTTGTCGTTAACGCGCATCTCAAACAGGCCGATGATCTGCTCCAGTTCTGCCTCTGGAACCTCCCGGCCTTCGTAGAGAGCGTTCAGAATGCGCGTGGCTTCTGCATCAAGGCCAATATGCCAGATCCAGCGCTCGTCATCTATGCGCGGCTTGGGTTGCACGCTGACTGAAAGATCCAGGAAGTGAGCCATCCAGGCCTCCAAGACCCGGCAGAAGGCATCATTGGCCGGCTGCAGGAAGCGAAAGTCGATCACGGTGTCAAAGCGGTCCGAGCGTGGCCAGTACAGTGCGCTGTTGTCTTCGTGCAGAACGTCCAGCTGCACCTGCCGAAGCGGCGTGTTGGCCTCCTTGATGAGCTGGCCCAGGGAGCCAAAGCCGCCGGTTTCGGCGAACATCTCCACAGTCTCGTCATCGGCCAGCATGACAATGCCCTCTTCGGTGGAAACGTTCTGATCGCGGAAGAACAGCTCGCCGGCCCGCAGACGCAAAGGATCGCCCACCTCGCTGAGAACGTTGCGCAAAATAGCATGGACCATCTGATCCACAAACAAGGGCGGCACCGCCAGGGGCGCTTGGCCGCGCGCAATGGCCAGATAGGCCGCTTCCAGGGACCCTACGCTTTGAACGAAATCCCGGAAGCCCAGAAAGACACTGAAATTGTGCTGCATGTCTTCATCGGCCAAGCTGGCAAGCCGCGTCTGCTCCACGGTCTGGAGGGGATCGTCGAGCAGGCTGGCGTGGAGCGCGCGCTCATTGGCGCAGCTCTCCTCCACCGGGGCGAGCTCTGCGCGTTTCAGATAGGCGCGCAAGTAATCCGGGCTCAATCCCAGGGAACCATCATCATTTTCCTGAAGCAGATGAAAGCCCGATGTGAGCCAGAAATCGGGGGCCGTGACCTGTTCAACTGTCATCGGGCACCACCTCCCAGATTTTGGCGTGGTCCTGTTGGGAAGGATCTCCCCGTTTGATCTCATGGAAGGCCTCGCGCAGATTGCCCTCTTCGTCCACCTCGCGGCGGACCGCAAACAGGGTGTTCACCGGTTTTTGGGAACACAGATCGGCGATGAAGGCGATCTCCTCGCGCGCGTGTGGTTCGGCCGCCTCAGGGGACGGGGCGCCGAACTCGGTGATGAAGCGATCAATCAAAAGCTGAACCGCCTCCTCATATTCCGCCTCAGTCATGTCGGACACGGTGACGAATGTGGTGCGTCCACCGCTCTTCAGGCCCATCAGTCCGTTGGCAAAGGCTTGCTTCATCTTACCGGTGAGCTGATCGGGCTCCATGTCGCTAAAGGCAAAGCTTCCCGACACGGCCCACTCGTCCGGCTCAGCGCCCTTGGGGAAGACATTGTCGTCAGAACCGTCAAACCGAATGGCCTTGAAGAATTTCATGCGGGGCTCTCTTCAACCGCTTTGGCGATCGGCAAGGAGGTCATCCCCTCATCGGTTTTCAACAGCAGGTTGCCCTCGTCATCAATGGTGACAAATGTGCCGGACCGCTGCGCTCCCTCCCACGCGAGCGTGATCTTTTGCTGCCAGTTTTCCGCTTTGGCCAGCCAGCCTTCATGCACGCCTTTGAAGCCTTCCTCGTTCCAGGTGTGGACCCAGTTGAGGAAATGGCGCGACAGGGACTCCACCAGTTCGGTCCTGGTGATGTCGCCGCACCCTTCTTCGTTGAGCGCGGTTTCCTCCGGCGCATCGCCCGGCTCAAAGCCGCTGGTGTCGCGTTTGATGGTGAGCGTGATGCCCACCGCCATCCAATCGGCAATGCCTTCTGCGTTCTCGGGACCCACCGCTACCCTGGCCTTTCCGGCCTTGCCTCCATTCACCAGCAGATCGCAGGGCCAGCGGAAGTGGAGCGCAATCTCGGGTGGAGAAATGGCGCCAAATGCATCGCCAAAGGCCAGCATGGCCACAAAGTGCATCTGCAGGGCCCGGGCCGTCACCACATCTGGCTCCAACACGCAGGCCCAGTCCAGACGTGCGGTGTCGCGCGCCCAGAACACATCGCCCGCGCCCGCTTCGCCCGCCGCCGCCTTGGTGCAGGCCAGTTCGAACGGTCCCGGCTTGCCCTTGACCGCGTGGCCGGTGAGGAGTGGGGGGAATGTGGGATCGGGAAGATGCATGCTTTTGCGCTGTGATCAGCCCAGATCGATCTCACCTTCCACCACATGCTCCAGGCCCACATCGGGACCCGTGAGCACGACCTTCACGGCCACGGTGCCGGAGCCTTGGCCGCTTTCGCGCACCGCCTTTTCGATCTGTTGCTGGGAGGTGACGCCCACCTGTTTGAGGAATTTGCGCATCGACATGTTGAATTTATCGTCGTCCATCGGTCTACCTTCTTTCCTGAAAAGTTGAGGGTTCTACTGCGCGGTAAGGGTAACGCGCTGTTCTTTGTCATCCCGCTCAAACCGGATCTCGACCTTCTCACCTGGCAAGAGCCGGGCCATGGCTGAGCGGAAGTCCCGCGGGCTTTTGATGCGTCGCCTGTCCACATAGCGGATGATATCACCGGGTTTCAGCCCAGCCTTCTCCGCCGAGCCGCCGGGCCTCAGGCGGATGACCTCAGCGCCCATGCGTCCCAGGCCGCCGCGGGCAGGTATGGAGCCGAGGCCGGCGCCGCCAAACTTCCACTTGGGGCGCTTGCCTAAGCGCAGTTCCGTTGCGACCCTCATGGCCAAGGCGGTGGAAATGGCAAAATTCACGCCGATATTGGCATCCGCCGACTTGGTGAAGATGGCCGACAGCATGCCGATCAGGCGCCCGGATTTGCTCACCAGCGCGCCGCCGGATGAGCCGGGGTTTACGGCGGCATCGGTCTGCACAAAATCTTCCACCGGGTTGAAGCCGGTGCCCGTGCGGTGGATGGCTGAAACCATGCCGCAGGTGAGCGAGAGGCCAAGGCCGAACGCGTTGCCGATGGCGCAGGCCTGCTCGCCGATCCTTGCATCATCACCCAGATCGATGGGTTTCAGTTTGGCCTCGATTTCGAGCAGCGCGAGGTCGGTTGCCGGATCCTGGCCGCGCAGGTTGGCGCGGTGGATCACGCCGTCGAAGGTTCTGATCACAATCTCTTCGGCGTTGGTCAGCACGTGGCGAGCTGTGAGGATGTGGCGCCCGTCAAAGATCACCACGCCGGACCCTTCCGGTTCTTCCTTGTTGGCGTTGCCGGGCGCGGTGCGTGGCAGGACGGAGACAACCGAGCCCATTACAGCGCGCAAACCTTCAACATTGTCGGCCCGTGCGGGGGCCAGGAGCACCAGTCCACTCAAGGCCAATGCGCCAAAAATGCCAGCAAGTTTTGCGCGCCTCACCGGATTGGCTCAGTTCAAGCGAACGGTGCTTGATGTGTTGGCGCTCTCGCTCGATCCGGCGAAGTTTTCCAGGGTGACAGCGGCAATGGTGCTCACCACTCCAATCATAACGAGCGCTGCGAGAAATGCCTTCATGTGATCCTCTGTAACGTGAACGGACTGCGGTTTTATTTTACCGCGTCCCGGCGGGGTTGTCATTAAGAGAGCAAGAACTTGAGGCGCGGATCTGCCTTTGCTGGAGCGATTTGGAGGATGTCGGCGCTGACCACGTTTTCAGCAACGAACGGGTCTTCGCTGACGCGCGCTTGAAGCGCTTCGGAGGTGGCGTTGTGGGCAAGGATAGCACCGCCCAGGCCGGGCGTGATGCTGCCGGCCAGGAGGAAGACGTCATCGTCAAAGCCACGCTTGAGCCATTGGTTGTGGCCGTCCATGTGGGTGCCGGCCTCGGCCTTGTTCTCGGAGAATTTCAACAAGATGACGAACATGGGGTGGGGCTCCTGGTTGCTGATTTGGGGGAGCGTTATAGCGCGAGGCTTGCTGACAACTTTCTGTCAGCAGTCCCCACCCTCTACAGACGCGGCAGGCCCGCTAGTTCTTCTGCCTCTTCTTCTTTTCAGCTTCGTAAGACACATAGGCCTCAGCTGCGGGCTTGCCGGTTTCGGTGGCATGCTTCAAGAAGGCGATCAGCGCTTTGCGTTCCTGCTCGTTGGTCATCTTCTGCAGCGGCATCTTGGAGCCCGGCACGTAGTTTTCCGGACCCTCGGCAAAAAGCGCTTCCACCGTTTCGGGTGTCCAGATGAATTCGCGGTCCTTCAACGCCTTGGAATAGCTGTAGCCGGGCAGCGTGCCCACCTTGCGGCCGAACACCTTGTACAGCGTGGGGCCGGCCCGGTTGGCCGTGTCGGGCGTCAGAGTGTGGCAGATGGAACATTTGCGGGCGAATTGCAGAGCGCCTGGATCAATGCCCTCGGTGATTTGGAACCGGCGCGGGAACTTGCCTTCGGCCACCTCAAACGGTTTGGCCGGCTCCATCTGCCATAAAATCACCTCGTCATCCAAGCTGCCGAAGTAAAGCGACTTTCCATCGGAGCGGAACGCCAGGGCCCAGGCCGGGCCGAAGGGGTTGTCGTAAGAGAACTTCTCTTTCCACGTCTCCAGCTCCCAAACGGAGATGCGGCCGTCTCCGGCACCGGCTGCCGCAAGGCCCAGCTTGGGGTTCACGGTGATCGACAGGATAGGACGTTCAGAGGGCCGCAAGGGCCGGTCGATCTTGCCCGTCTTGATGTTGACGAGGCCGACGAAGCCGTTGAGCCCGCCAAACATGAGGTGCTCGCCGCTTGGCAGGGCGGCCAAGACATTGACGCCCCAGCCATGGCTGAACAGTTCGCCTACCTCTTCACCGGTTTCCGTGCGCCATTGACGGATGGTGCCGTCATAGCCTGCGGTGAAGACATGTGCACCGTCGGTAGAGAAGGTCACATCGGTGATGGTGTTGCGGTGTCCCTTCAACACCGGGCCCGGCTCTTGGGTGCTGAGGTCCCAAATCCTGGCCGTGCGATCCCAAGAGGCGGACACCGCTTTCGTCCCGTCCTCACTGAGCGCGAGTTTCACAACCTTGTGGCTGTGGCCTTTGAACCGCTTGATCAGGGAGCGGGTTTCCAGGTCCCACAGCCTCACCGTGCCATCATCACTGGCGGAGAGGGCGCGTTTCATGCCGGGTAAGAACGCGGCGTCATTCACCGCGCCATCATGATCATCGAAACTGTGCAGTTCCTTTGGCTCAGCGCCAGTCAGATCCCAGAGGATCATGGAGTAATCGAAGCTGCCGGAGAGCGCCCGGGTGCCATCCTCAGAGACGGTGATGGCCTTCACCGGGCCGCCATGGCCTTTAAGATTTCCCGTTGCTGCGGCAGATACAACGCCGGCCAGCGTGAACACCACCAAGAGCAAGACGCGGGCGGTGGTCGCGCGCTCAAGCATGGCCAGCCCGTTATTCTGCGGGTTGTGCTTTGGCGCCCGCCTCAGCCTGACGGTCCTCATCAGGCTCTTCGCCGAGCTTATCCTCATCCTCCAGCTTCTTCACCCACAGAGAATGATGCTCTTTGGCCCAGTTCAGATCGACCCGGCCGGACCCCATGGCCGCGAAGGCGCCCTGCATTCCCACAGATCCGATATAGATGTGGGCCATGATGATGCAGATCATGAAGATTGCCATGATCTTGTGCCAGGTGACCGCGTATTGCTGCTCCTGAATGCCGGTTAAAGCCGTGGGCAAGTCCATGCCCGTGACCGCATTAATTGCGGCGAAGGTCTTGGCAAACATCTGGGTCTCAAACGGGAACAGAAGCGCCCAGCCGGACAGGGAAATGGAGATACCGGTGAGGATGGTCATCCAGAAGATGACCTTTTGGCCCGCGTTGAATTTGTGCGAGGGAGGGTGGACGCCCTTCACAAACAGACCGCCGCCCTGCATCAGCCAGGTGAGGTCAGCCTTCCGGGGGAAGTTGTCCTTGATCCAGGCGACGAACACCCACACCAAGCCAAGAATGAACGCAAAGGCCACATAGTTGTGCAGATACTTGCCGCCGATTGAGAGCGCGGCAAAAATGTCTTTGCCCAAAATGGGCATCAGCACGAACTTGCCGTAACTGATGTTCGCTCCGGTGATCGCCAGGATGATGAACGAGACGGCCAGTATCCAGTGGCCCATTCGCTCGGGCATGTTGAACCGCTCGATGGTCCAACCTGACCAGCCGTGCTCAATCTTGATGCGCCCGCGGGCGACGAAGAAGAGCGCCAGCAGCACAACCGTGACCAAGAGAGCGGTTGCGGTATAGCGCAACAGCGGGCCTTCGCGCAAAATGCGCCAGTCTTCACCCTGCGATTGGATGAGTGTGCCGCCGCGGCCTTCGTAGCCGTGCCTGATTTTGCTCCAGAAATCGCTTTCATCATCCACATATTGCAGATCTTGCTTGGGAGGCTCAGGGCCGCGCACGTCTGCGGACGCCGTGCCGGCGCCAAATGACGCGAACAGCACGAACAGCATTGCGGTGAGCCAGAATCGGATTTTGAGTGCGGCCAGGATCTTGGTCATCCCACTCTCCTTGAGTGTAAAGCAATTTAGGGGCCGCTCAAATCTGCGGTCCCATCAAAAGGATCAAAATGACGAAGCTGCAGGCGGGGCGGCCCGCTGTGAGAGCCGCCCCGCCCGTTGAGTGCTACGCGGCTGCCTTACGAACCGCCGCCCGGATAGGCGCGGCCCCAGCCCCAGGCGCCCGACCCAAAGCCGCGGGCGATGACGCGCTCGCGGTAGATGTCGGACAGCTGGTCGCCGTCGCCGCCCAGGAGGGCTTTGGTGGCGCACATTTCTGCGCACAAAGGCAACTTGCCTTCGGCCATCCGGTTGCGGCCATACTTCTTGAACTCCGCATCGGAATGAGCCGTTTCCGGACCACCTGCACAGAAGGTGCATTTGTCCATCTTGCCGCGGGTGCCGAAGTTGGTCTGTTGCGGATATTGCGGCGCACCGAAGGGGCACGCATAGAAGCAATAACCACAGCCAATGCACAGGTCTTTACTGTGCAGCACCACACCGTCTTCGTTCTGATAGAAACAGTCGACGGGGCAGACGGCCATGCAAGGGGCCGACGAACAGTGCATGCAAGCCACCGAGATGGAGCGCTCACCGGTCTTGCCGTCATTGATGGTGACGACGCGGCGCCGGTTTACGCCCCAGGGTACTTCATGCTCGTTCTTACAAGCTGTGACACAGGCGTTGCATTCGATGCAGCGTTCGGCGTCACAAAGGAACTTCATTCTAGCCATTGTGGTTCTCCTTACGCTTTCTCAATGCGACACAGGGTTGCTTTGGTTTCCTGCATCTGGGTCACGCTGTCATAGCCATACGTCTGAGCCGTGTTGCAGGCTTCGCCAAGCACATACGGATCAGCACCTTCTGGATATTTCGAGCGTTGGTCCTCGCCCTGGAAGTGACCACCGAAGTGGAACGGCATGAAGGCAACGCCCGCGGCAACCCGTTCGGTCACCAGTGCTTTCACCTTCACCTTGCCGCCTTCGCCTCCAGTATGGTTTGGCGGGGCTTTGACCCAGACCATGTCGCCTTCCTTGATGCCTGTGTTGTTGGCATCACGCGGATTGATTTCGACGAACATGTCCTGCTGCAGTTCGGCAAGCCACGGGTTCGACCGCGTTTCATCGCCACCACCTTCATATTCCACAAGGCGGCCCGAGGTGAGCACCGTCGGGAAGTCCTTGGAATAATCGTTTGCCTGAATGGAGGCATACTTGGTGGGCAGACGATAGGCTTGCTTGTCTGCGTAGGTTGCATATTTCGGCAACAGGTCGCGGCGCGGTGTGTACAGCGGCTCGCGGTGCAACGGCACCGGATCCGGGAATGTCCACACCACCGCACGTGCCTTGGCGTTGCCGAACGGTGCACACCCGTGCTTGATGGCCACACGCTGGATACCGCCGGAAAGGTCGGTTTTCCAGTTTGTCTTTTCACCGGCAATTGCATCGATCGTTGCGCGCTCATCTGCGGTGAGGTCTTTGTCCCAGCCGAGTTTGGTGAGCATTGCCATGGTGAATTCCGGGTGGCCGCCTTTCAGCTCATTGCCAACCGGATAAGACAGACCTTCCACGGCGCCTTCGGTCAGAAGGTTGCCGCCGCCCCAATCGTCCGGTGCTTTCACACCAAAGCGGGCACGGAAGTTCAAGCCGCCTTCCGCAACCGGCTGTGACGGGTCGTAGAGGTTTGGCGTGCCGGGATGGTTCATTTCCGGAGTGCCCCAGCAAGGCCAAGGCAGGCCGTAGTAATCGCCATCGCACGGACCGCCATTGGCCCGGAGTGTGGTTCTGTCGAAGGTGTGCTGGTGCGCCATGTGCTTTTTCAGACGCTCTGGAGACTGACCGGTGTACCCGATCGTCCACATACCGCCATTGAATTCGCGCGTGACGTCTTCAAGCACAGGCTCGTCGTTCTCGACCTTGATCTTCTTGAACATCTGATCGGCATAGCCAAGCTTCTTGGCCAGCTTGTACAGGATGGTCTGATCAGGAAGGCTCTCGAACAGCGGATCCACAATCTTCTCGCGCCATTGAAGCGAGCGGTTGGAGGCCGTGGCCGAGCCATAGGTCTCAAACTGCGTGGCAGCGGGAAGCAGATAGACCCCGTCCTTGCGGTCGTGCATGACGGCCGTCATGGTCGGATACGGGTCGATCACCACCAGCATATCCAGCTTCTTCATGGCTTCCTGCATTTCCGGAAGACGTGTCTGCGAGTTCGGAGCATGGCCCCAGAAAATCATCGCTTTCAGGTTTTCCGGCTGATCGATATTGCCCTTGTCTTCAAGCACACCGTCGATCCAACGCGATACAGGAATACCCTTGGATTGCATCAACTTCTCAGAGGCAAAGCGCCCGGCGAGATAGTCGTAGTCCACGTCCCAGACGCGGGACCAGTGCTTCCAAGAGCCCTTCTTCAGGCCATAGTAGCCCGGCAACGAGTGCGACAGGACGCAGAAGTCGGTTGCGCCTTGCACGTTGTCGTGGCCGCGGAAGATGTTGGTACCACCACCCGAGCGGCCCATGTTGCCCAGCGCCAGCTGGAGCACGCAGTAAGCGCGGGTGTTGTTGTTACCGTTGGTGTGCTGGGTTCCGCCCATGCACCAGATGACCGTACCAGGCTTGTTCTGAGCCATGGTGCGGGCCACGCGGCGCATTTGCGACTTGGGCACACCGGTTACCTTTTCAACCTCTTCCGGGTTCCACTTGGCAACCTCTTCCTTGATCTTGTCCATGCCCCACACGCGGTGGCGGATGAACTCTTCATCTTCCCAGCCGTTCTCGAAGATGTGCCACAGGATGCCCCAAACCAGGGCAACGTCTGTGCCCGGCCGGAACCGGACATACTCCGACGCCTTGGCGGCCGTGCGCGTGTAGCGCGGGTCGCAGACGATCAGCGGAGCGGCATTTTCTTCCTTGGCCTTCAGCACGTGCAGCAACGACACCGGGTGCGCTTCAGCCGGGTTACCCCCGATGATGAAGATCGCCTTGGATTTGTGGATGTCATTGTAGCTGTTGGTCATCGCACCATAGCCCCAGGTGTTTGCAACACCGGCCACAGTGGTGGAGTGACAGATACGGGCCTGGTGGTCACCGT